>CALZBV010000036.1 GCA_945622055.1 uncultured Clostridia bacterium | reverse complement strand
AAGCGAGTCCGTAAGCGAGAGCACCAGCGAATCCGTAAGTGAGTCCGTAAGCGAGAGCGTAAGTGAATCTGCAAGCGAGAGTGCAAGTGAATCCGTAAGCGAATCCGTAAGTGAATCCGCAAGTGAGTCCGTAAGTGAGAGCACGAGCGAGTCCGTAAGCGAGAGCGTAAGTGAGTCCGTAAGCGAGAGCACCAGCGTAAGTGAATCCGTAAGCGAAAGCGTGAGTGAATCCGTAAGCGAGAGCGCAAGTGAGTCCGTAAGTGAGAGCACGAGCGAGTCCGTAAGCGAGAGCGTAAGTGAGTCCGTAAGCGAGAGCACCAGCGTAAGTGAATCCGTAAGCGAAAGCGTGAGTGAATCCGTAAGCGAGTCCGTAAGTGAGAGCACGAGCGAATCCGTAAGCGAGAGCGTGAGTGAATCCGTAAGCGAGAGCACCAGCGTAAGTGAATCCGTAAGCGAATCCGTAAGTGAATCCGCAAGTGAGTCCGTAAGTGAGAGCACGAGCGAGTCCGTAAGCGAATCCGTAAGCGAGAGTGTAAGCGAATCCGTGAGCGAAAGCGCAAGTGAATCCGCAAGCGAATCTGTGAGCGAATCCGTAAGCGAGAGCGCAAGTGAGTCCGCAAGCGAGAGCACGAGCGAATCTGAAAGTGAGAGCACAAGCGAGTCTGAAAGCGAAAGTACCAGCGTAAGCGAGAGCGAAACATTGGATCCGGAAGAAAAGACTCCGCTTGAGGTAAGTAACCTTCCGGACGAGAAGGTGCCGTTGGCTTCGCAGAATCCTTTGGACATTGAGGGCCAGGAAGAGCAGGGTGCTAAGAAGGGATTATGGTGGCTCTTGGTAGCAATAGCTGCTGCAGTAACCGGTGGAAAAGTCGGCTACGACAAGAAGCACAAAAAAGGGTGGTTCCTCAAAAATTAAACTAAAAAAGACAAATTGATATTTTTGCAATTAGTGATCATCCGGATTCCGGGGGTCACTATTTGCATTTATGGAAAAAAATATGGTATAATGAAAACGTAGTGAGGATTTGCAAGCTTGCTTGTAAAATCCGAGCGGAGTGGAAGACCATGAACGAAGTTCATGGTATAATACAGAGAGTAAAGAAAACCGGGAAGAGGGGCAGGGATAGAAGAGCTTGTTCAGAAATAACGGGAAAAAGAGAATATTACTACAAAAAATAATTTTTACATTTCTTGTTTTGGTTTTGTACCTGATTGGAAGAAGTATTCCATTGTACGGCGTTGATGTGGAGGCATTTTCCACGGGAACGGTAAACGTGGAAATTCTGATTCGGCAAACAATCGGGGGAGATTTATATCAGAAGTCGTTGTTTGCGTTGGGAATAGGACCATATATGACATCATCCATTCTGGTCCAGATTATCATGGCAATGAAGAAGACGGAACAACGTCAAAAAATATCCAGGATACAGACGAACCGGATTACATTGAAGCTGATGTTGTTTCTTGCTATCTTTCAGGCGCTGCTCGGGGTGCAGAAGTTGGAGTATGCAGAAACAAATGCTTCTGTTTTTGGGGCACAGGTGGTATGCGTGCTTGAGATGATTGCAGGGGCATATATGATTTTGCGGCTTTCTGCGAAAAATAAAAAATATGGTGTCGGCGGTCAGACAGTACTGATTCTTGTTAACATTGTGGATGGCATGAAAAATACCCTGAGTGGTCATACCCTGCGTCAGATACTGATTCCTGTCTGTATCAGTCTTGTGGCAATGGTCGTTACGCTGGTTATGGAATTTTCCGAGAAAAGAATCGGAGTCCAGCGCATTTCCATACATAACATATATGCAGACCGGAATTACATTGCTATCAAAGCAAATCCGATTGGCATTATGCCGGTGATGTTTTCAACAGCATTTTTCCTTTTCCCACAACTGATTATCTACACTGTGCTTAGGTTTGCACCTCAAAACACGTACTTTTTGTGGCTGAAGGAAAACCTTGTATTGACAAGACCGCTTGGGATTACGGTATATCTTTTCATTTTGTATCTGCTGACGATATTTTTCTCAAGGGTAATGATTCATCCGGGAGAATTGACGGAGCAGTTTTTAAAAAGTGGTGACAGCCTGGAAAATCTGCATCCCGGAACAGATACAAAACGATATCTGTCCAAGGTGGTTACCCGTTTCAGCATACTTGGTGCAACGGTAATGGCGGTATGCATGGCAGTACCGATGGTACTTTCCTATCGCGGTGCTGTGGAGTCCACCCTGATGATGCTTCCGGCCTCTGCAATGATGCTGACCGGTATGCTTTGTAATCTGTTTCAGGAAATGCGGGCAATCTGGCATAGTGATTCCTACGAAAGATTTATTTAAAACTCTTTGGAGGTGTTATGTTATATTTAATTCCGGCATGGTACCGGGACGGGCTCTGGAGCGAAAAAGAACAGTACTGGTATGTACAGCGGACGCAAACGGAATTTGACGATACCGTGAAGCAGATGCAGCTCTTTCACCGCAGTGGAGCGGTACCCTATAAAGTATTGCTGTTGGGCTATTCTCCCAACTTTCGTCATTTCCTGCACCGACAGGGAGTGCTGCGTGCGCCCTACTGGTCCTGCTTTGATGCGATACAGGAGATAAGGAGAAAAAAGCCGGCGGTATTTTCCTTTAATAACATAAACTGGCCGGTCGGGACGGAGTTTGTATATACGCCGTTTGTTGTGCTGGCTTATCTGCAGAAAAAAAAGTTTGCAAAGGTAGAATTTGGAGAGGACGGCAATCCGATTCAGATTGATATGTATGAAAATGGGCTTCTTTGCAGAAGAAATATTTATGATGACCGTGGTTTTGTATCCGGGTCCGTTGTTTATAAAGACGGCAAGGAGCTGTATCAGGATTACCTGATGGAAAACGGTGTCTGGAAAGCAAGGGTTTATGCGGAAAATGGACATGTAATCATAAATCCGAACTATCCGCACTATTGTATTACAGATGGGAAGGAAGAGACGGTTCGTACCTTTACAAAATCGGAATATGATACGATGGAGGAACTGATTCGTGAGGTTCTGATGGCCTATCTGAAACTGACGAAGGATGGTGATTTGTTTTGTATTGCGATGCACCGTCAGCATACGGCGCTGCTTTCAGATGCACTGGAGGGACGAAAAACCATTGCTTCCTTCTTTGAAAACCGCTATGAAATAAAGCATGGTGGGTTGATGCGCCGGCTTCTTGGCCAGGCAGGATATGTAGTGGCAGATTCGGAGAAGACGATAGAGGGTCTCAAAAACGATTATGGAGCGCTTCTGCAAAATATTATGTATATTTCCCCGTTTGATTCCCGCGTGGATTTTGGAATCAGCAGTCAGCTGTCGGTGCAGAAAATCCTTGTACCCGTAGAACATATGCCGGAGAAGGAGCTTCTTGAACTTCTTGAAATACTGGCGGGGTATCTTTTGAAAAATGACAGGGCGCGGGTACATTTGTTTAGCAGACGAACAGACCCGGCAATCCGTCGCGTCTGTGTGCAGGGAGTGCGCAAGGTTCTGCAGAAGATGCAGGACCGGAAGCTTTCGGAAGACCGGTTTGTCCTGGAAACCTGTGTGGATGAGCTTTCGGTCAGTAAATGTATGAAGGAGCAGCGTATTTTAGTGGATTTGCGGGAGCAGCCGGAGCTGTATCTTCAGATAGTTGCAATCAGTATGGGAATACCACAGATTGTAAAAAAGGAGACGCAATTTGTGAGAAATGGTATGAATGGAAGAGTACTTTCGGAGGGCGCAGAACTTTCGGAGGTGCTGGACTTTTATCTGGGTGTGTTGGAAAACTGGAATGAAGCAATGATATCCTCCTATGAGATTGGAAAGGAGTTTTCCACGGAGGTATTGATACGTAAATGGAAGGAGGTGCTGGCTTCCTTTGAATGAGGTTCGGATTTTACAAATAGGGAAAGAAAATTTCGGCCGAAAATATGAAAAACCGCGTAACATTCGTTATTTTTATTTTGAAAAACCGGAGGAGGCGCCACCACAGCCGTTTGATCTGGTAATTCTTGACCGGGCTTTTGAGGGAGAGGAACTGGAGCATCTCTATACATTAACCAGGCCATATTGCTTGTATGTGATGGAGCAGGTGGTACCGGAGGGAGACTTTGCACAGTTTTTCAACAGGAAACGAGGACAAATTTTAAAACAGAGTGAAATCGCAGAGTTTTTGTGGAATGAGGCAGGATACTATTTTCCGGTGGCATATGGTGTACAGAGTAGTCTGAATCAGCTGTCCGTGAGCAGAAATTTTGCAGGAAATATCACTTGGAATGGAAATGTAAAGGTCTGTCTGTCCGGTGAATTTGGAACAGAATACCGTCAGGCTGCTTTTTTTCGGGACTACATTTCCATCGAAGAGATGCAGACACTGGATTTCTGGCTGGAATATCAGAAGGACCCGGGGGTTTCTCTGCTTCTGGAAATCAAAAAGATTACAGCCGGTACAACGGACGAGATAGAAGAAAGCCGTATTTTTAAGGAAGAACAGCTAAAGGATGAAATTCGCATCGAGAATCATTCCAGAAGAGGGCTGTTGTTTGTATCAATTCGGGCAAAAGGGTGTGGCACCCTGGTCCTTTCCACACTGCATTGCAGAATATCAAGAGGAGGGCACGGTCACTTTCTGCCGGGCGGGGAGCGTTATGTGACCTCAAAACGAGAGGAATTGTTCTGCTACTTTGATCCGGGAGACGCAAGACCACCTCTTAATGTACGATTTTCAGGCTATCAGCAACGGGAGGAATTTGCGCTTTCCAAAAATGAGACACTTGCAGGAGAGCCACTGTTGCTGCTCTATGATCCGAGAATGAACGGAGGAAACGGATTTACGGGAACGGAAGAATACGAGAGACTGGTTCTTCAGGTCATTCAAAGCAAAATGGAAGAGCTGGGATTTTCTTCTGAAGAGGTTTTGTTTTCCGGATTTTCCATCGGAGCCTATGCTGCGTTGTATTACGGCTGTGAGCTTTGTCCTCATGCGGTGCTGCTTGGAAAGCCGCTGGCCAGCCTTGGGGATGTTGCGGTAAACGAAAGACTGCTGCGTCCGGGTGGGCTTCCGCAGGCGCTGGATGTGCTGTTATATCAATGCGGGGACACTACGGAGGAGGCAGCGCAGCAGCTGAACCAAAAGCTTTGGGAGAAGTTTGACCGCGCAGACTTTGGAAAAACAAGCTTCATTGTTTCTTATATGCTGGAGGATGATTATGATGCAACGGCATATCGCCGGATTCTTTCCCATTTGCGTTCGGAGGGTGTACGGATTTACGGAAAAGGAATTCACGGCAGGCACAATGACGAGAATGAAGCGATTCTGCAGTGGTTTTTGGAGCAATACGGCAGAATTCTTGAAAATGATTTTAACAGGGGGCAGAAATGATACTGGAGAGCTGGACTGTTTTATGGAATGAATTTGCTTCGGATACCTACACCTACGGGGCAAACATTGTTTTTCATGCCGGGGATGATGTAGAATACCGCAATGCCCTGATGCCACCGGGGACCATAATTAAGCAGTGGTATTCCCGGACCAACTTTCAGAAAAACAAGATTGAGCCGGCTCTGCCGGTTATTGACGGGGAAGGAAGCTATCAGCTTGCGGCTTCCATTGATTGTCCGGAGGGGGAACGGTGGCTGTTGCGTCTGGTTTTCTATGACCGGTTTGAAAATGAGGTGGATTCGATATCGATTTGGGATCCGGTTGTGAATTTCAGGTGCCCACTGAAGACCTACAGCTATAGATTGCAACTGATTAACGGAGGAATGACGGGCTTTCGGTTCCATTCCGTTGTGATACGGGAAATAAGTGATGAGACAGACATATAAACTGAAACAACTGAAAAAAATCGTCGGGCAGGTAAGAAAATGGAAGGACCATATGGCAGGGTACTCTGATGAAGCACTGGCAGGACTTACTCCGATTTTTAAGAAGCGTCTTGCGGACGGAGAAAGCCTGGATGAGCTGCTACCGGAAGCCTTTGCCGCCATATGTGAGGCAGACAGACGAATCCTTGGGAAATTCCCGTATGATACGCAGGTACTTGGTGGAATAGCGTTGCACAAAGGACTTCTGGCCCAGATGAATACCGGAGAAGGTAAGACGCTGGTGGCAACAATGCCGCTTTACTTAAACGCGCTGACGGGAAAAAGCACGATTCTGGTAACTACCAACGAATACCTTGCACTCCGCGATGCAGAGGAGATGGGACAGGTTTACCGGTTTATGGGACTGACGGTCGCAGCAGGGGTTGCTGCGGACAGTGAAAAACAGTTCTCAAATGACGAAAAAAGAGAGATTTATGCGGCGGATATTGTATATACGACCAACAGCGTACTCGGCTTTGATTATTTATTTCATAATCTGGTAAAATCCGCAAAAGAACGCTTTTTGCGTGATTTTTATTATGTCATTATTGATGAAGCGGACTCGGTGCTTTTAGACAGTGCACAGATGCCGCTCGTAATCTCCGGTGCGCCGAGAGTACAGTCAAATCTGTATGGTCTTGCAGATTTTTTCGTGTCGACGTTGAAGGAGGACATTGATTACAAGAAGGATGAGCTCTGCGTCTGGTTGACCAAAGAGGGAATCTGCAAAGCGGAAACCTTTTTTGGCATAACGAATTTTTACAGCAGGGAGCATTTTGAAATCAACCGCCATGTAGCCCTGGCGCTCCGCGCACATACCCTGTTTCGTCGGGAAAAGGAGTATGTGATTTCTGCAAAGGGCGAGCTTGTTCTTTTGGATTCCGGCTCGGGTCGTGTGATGCCCGGAGTAAAGCTGAGAGGCGGACAGCATCAGGCAATCGAGACAAAGGAAGGGAAAAAGCCTTCCCAGGAAAAACGATCAGTGGCATCCGTGACTTACCAGAATCTGTTTCAGATGTTTCCGAAGGTGGCAGGGATGAGCGGAACGATTGCGGATGCTGCGCAGGAGCTGGGGGAGGTCTACGGACTCCGGGTTCTTATAATACCGCCGAACTGTCCGGTAAAAAGAACCGATTTCCGTGACCGGTATTTCCGGTATGCCGAGGATCAGTTTCAGGCAGCACTCGACGAGGCGCTTGTGATACACCGGCTTGGACAGCCGATATTAATCGTTGCTTCTACGATTGCGGAAACAGAGCTTATTTCGCAGATGCTGGTTCGTGAGAGGGTACCTCATAATGTTCTGAATGCGAACAATGCATTTTGGGAAGCGGAAATGATTCGTGAGGCAGGACAGAAAAATGCGGTAACCGTTGCTACCTCCATGGCAGGAAGAGGAACTGATATCAAGCTTGGAGAAGGGGTGAAGGAGCTTGGTGGTCTTGCAGTCATCGGAATCGGCCGTATGGCGAATGTCCGTATGGAACGGCAGGCCAGAGGACGTTCCGGAAGACAGGGAGATCCGGGCTTCAGCAGATTTTATGTTTCGCTTGAGGACGAGATTGTAAAACGGGGAGTAGATAACAGAATACTGAAATCCAACAAAAAGCTGTCAGAAAAACGCTTAAAGAGGCTGATTCAGGCAGCACAGAAGCTGAGCGAGGAAACTGCAACCGCCTCCCGAAAGCAGGCGTACGAATATGATCTTGTGCTGCAGCGTCAGAGAGAGATGGTATATTCCATGCGCGACTGTCTTTTGGACGGAGGGGCTGTCGGCAAGGTGAGAATACTGGAAATAGCGAGAACTGTTATTGATGATTTTCTGAAGGAACACAAAAAACCGGGAGCAACCGAGCTTACCGGCTTCCTTCTGGACAATATTTCTTATACGCTTACCGAATCTCCGGAGAGAATCAGCAGATATGGAAAAAGGGAAATCCGTGCATTTCTGGTCCGCCAGGTAGAGTCCGGACTGCGCCGTCAGGAGAAACAGCTGAAAAGTCCGGAAAAGTTTCAGGAATTTGTGCGCTATGCAGTGCTTCAGGCCATTGATGATGCCTGGGTTGAAGAAGTGGACTATCTGCAGCAGCTGCAATCGGCAGTCAGAGGAAGGTCAACGGCACAGCGTAATCCCATTTATGAGTATCAGGTGGAAGCACAGCATTCCTATGATTGTATGAAAAAAAACATTTACAGAGATATCGTGCGCTACATTTTACTAAGTACCGTAACCTGGGACGAACGGGATGAACCGGATATCCTGCTTCCATAAAAGGAGACACATATGATTTATAATCTTAACCTCGGAATTGGCTGGGCAAGCAGCGGTGTGGAATATGCACAGATTTACCGTGCTAAAATATTTCGAAGCCTTAAGGTGCCTGCAAAATTTATTTTTATGGATATGTTTCCAAAGGACAATATCCAGCATATGACGGAAAACATAGGCTTTCTGGATGAGGAGGTGGAATGGTTATATACCTTTTTTACCGACTGCCGGATTTCTCCGGTAACCTTTACCTTAAAACAGCTGGAGCAGACCTTTCCTACGGAAAATTTCCGTTTTTCACGAGACGGAATGAAGGCAAAATATGACTTTCCGGATTGTGATGTGTATCATACGGTGTATTTGACTGACGAGACGGGAAACCGGGTACACAGGGTGGAAATTGTCGCAAACGGAAAACTGATTCGGAAGGATTACTATACCTATTGCCGGATTTACTCAGAGTATTATGCGCCGCTTGAGCATAAGGCACACCTTTACCAGAGAAGATTTTATCGGGAGGATGGGACGGTCTGCTATGAAGAAATCATAGACGGAGACCGGGTAATGTACCGTTTTCCGGACCGGATACTGTACTCAAAAGAGGAACTGATTGGATACATGATTTCGCGCCTGAAGCTGACGAAGGAGGATGTGGTAATCATTGACCGTTCGAAGACGATAGCATCGGCTGTGCTACGGCTGGCGCAGCCGGCAAAGGTCGGTAATGTGATTCATGCGGAGCATTTCAATGAGACTATGACAAATGAGGATACGATTCTTTGGAATAATCATTATGAATACCCGTTTTCCCAGAGTGAGCGGATAGATTTTTTTGTTACGGCAACGGAAGAACAAAAAAAGCTGCTGGCGGAGCAGATGATAAAATACAAAAATCGGAAACCAAAAATTGCCGCCATTCCGGTGGGAAGTCTTGCAGAGCTGAAATACCCGGATAACGGACGTAAACCACACTCACTGATTACCGCCTCACGGCTGGCAGCGGAAAAGCATGTGGACTGGATTATTGATGCGGTAATACAGGCCAGGGCCGTCATAGGAGATCTGACACTGGATATTTTCGGAAAGGGAGCCTATGAAGAGGAACTGAAAAAACAGATTGCCGAAAAGAATGCATCGGAGTATATTCATTTATGTGGGCAGCAGGATTTAACAGAGGTCTATAAAAATTACGAGGCATATATTTCCGGCTCGATGAGTGAAGGGTTTGGACTGACCCTGATGGAGGCGGCAGGGTCAGGGCTTCCAATCATAGGGTTTGATGTGAGATACGGAAATCAGGCCTTTATTGACAATGAAGAAAACGGATATCTGCTTAAGGTGCAAACAGATGACGGACCCCGGGAAAAAACAGAGTGTCTGTGCAGGGCAATCGTGAAGCTTTTTACGGAAGCACCATTAGAGCGTTTTCATGAACATGCTTATAAAAAGGCGGGACAATATCTGACGACAGAGGTGGAGAAAAAATGGGAGAATTTGCTGCAGGAACTGAGAGAGTGCTGATTGCCGATACCTACTCAGAAGATACCCGCAGGCTATGGGAATCGTTACAATGCGCGGGCTGCTGTGACAAGGCGTATGTTCTGGAGGAGACCGGGTTTCTGCCGGACGGAGTGGAGTCCGTCTACGGATATTTTCTCGGAAGCTACGCAGAAAGCCTTGAAAACGGTGCGCGCCCGAGGCATTTTAACGAAATTGAGGTGCCGGAGTACTGGGAGATTACCGGAACTCAGACACAGGCAGGTATTTATGATATGACCCGGGAATGTGGGCGGATTTTTTATGCTGAACCAAAGTGTAAAAGATTTGTAAAGACTGTGGACTGGTACGATGAACGTGGAATCGTGAGGTTTTCCGACCATTACAACCGTTATGGGGCATTGTACGCAAGAACCGTATTTGATGCTCAGGGAAAGGCAGTCAACCGGAGCTATTTTTCACCGGAGGGCAGGGTCGTCCTTGAAGAAAACTTTATCACAAAGGCGATTACCCTAAACAGAGAGGGAACTATTACGATATTTCCGGACAAAATGAAATTTCTTGCACATTTTGCAGAACAGACAGAGCTGAAAAAGAAGAGGGTGTATTATAATTCTTTGTCCACGTCCTTTTTTCTCACACGTCTGCTTCCGGCGGAGGTACAGGAAGACGTGCTGTTCTGGCAGGAGCCGGAACGTGAAGATGTTCCGGGAAATATGCTTGAAATTCTAAATCACCGTACGCCGAGAACGAGTCGGATCTATGTGCAGAATGCAGCCGCCTATGGAAAGCTGAAAGCAGTTACCTCAGGGAACGGGATGCTTCGTCCGCTCGGCTACATTTATCCGTTTGAGCGCGAGAATAAGCTCCGGCCGGAAGCACTTATCTGTACCAATTCAGACAGGATTGAGAAGCTTTTGGAATTGACAGAAACGCTTTATGACGTGAACTTTCATATCGTCGCGCAGACAGAGATGTCAAAAAGGCTGCTTGCCTTTGAAGGACGCAAAAATGTTTTTCTCTATCCGGCAGCGGGTGAGTCTACGATAAACCGGCTGTTTGAACGCTGTGATTTGTATCTTGATATCAATTATGGCGGTGAAATGGGAGCTTCCGTTTTCCGTGCTTTCCTTCAAAACCAGCTGATTTGGGCATTCCGGGAAACAGCACACAATCGCAGCTATCTTGCAACGGACCATATCTTTCCGTCGGGTGAGTATCAAAGCATGATTGCCGGACTGAAAAGAGTTCTTTCGGATCCTGTTCTTTGGAGAAAGCGGCTTGTGGCGCAGCAGACGGCAGCCATGTCAGCCTCGGCAGAGGATTACAGGAATGCAGGCTTATAAACAGAATACTGTTATGAAAAAGAGAAGGAACTATAACTTTGGAGGTTTACCATGTCAAAAATACTAATCATCGAGGATGATGCGAAAATAGCACGTTTCGTTGAGCTTGAGCTGCGGCACGAAGGCTACGAGACCGAAACGGCAGGAGACGGCAGAACGGGACTGGAAAAGGCGTTGCGGCCGGATGTGAATCTGGTGCTTTTGGATTTGATGCTGCCGGAGCTTTCCGGAATCGAGGTGTGCCGCAGGGTGCGTCAGGAGTCAGCGGTTCCGATTATCATGCTGACGGCAAAGGGTGATATTACGGATAAGGTCGTGGGACTGGATATGGGCGCAAACGACTACATGACAAAACCGTTTGCGATTGAGGAGCTTCTGGCACGCATCCGTGTGGCATTGAAGAACTCCGGCGAAGCGGCACAGAAAACGGATGGTAAAACGATTACGATAAAGGGACTGACGGTCAATCTTTCCACGAGACAGGTAAGCTTTGACGGGCATCCGCTACTCATTACGAAAAAGGAATTTGACCTCCTGGCATATCTTTTGAAAAACAAAAACCGTGCAATTCCGCGGGAGGAGCTGTTATCGGAGGTCTGGGCTTATGATTATGCAGGCGATACGAACGTGGTTGATGTTTATGTGCGTTATCTGAGACAAAAGGTGGAAGAGCCGTCAGGTATTCATCTGATTGAGACGGTGCGCGGCGTGGGCTACATGGTAAAGGAAGAGTAGAGTTCGTAAAGAAGGTTTTCAGATGGAAAAAACAAAAAAAGAGAATATGTTACAAATAAAATGGCGTGCCTCGCTGACTTACCGTATAGCAATCAGCTGTTTTGTACTGTTCTGCTTCATCGCTGTCGCAATGATTGGTGTTTTTTTCTTTATCCGGTTAAAAACACTGTATTCCGGGTATTCTGATAGAGCAGAGGATATGGTGTATCGTTTGTCTGTGGAGGAAGAGCTTTCCAAAAACGAGTTTCCGGAGGAGGTGATTGTGAAAATCACACTGCTTTCGGACGGACGAACGGTTTACCGTGTCGGAAACTGGTCCGGCCAGCTTCCTCTGCTTCGTTTTTCTCTCCGAAAGACCGGGAAGGGTTCGCTGTTTTTTGTAAAATACGATACCACCATGTTTTTGTCCGGCGAGAACTGTAAGGCTGTCTTTGTGTTTGAGGCGACGGACGAATGGAGAACGATTTGTTCGGAGGCGGTGCAGTTTATACTCTTTTTCCTGCTTCTCCTTGTTCTTACTGCAGTCATCTGCTATTTTTCCGCAAAGACAATGCTGCGGCCGCTCGGGGAAATGACGAAGCAGGTGCAGGAGCTGAACATCCAGAATTTACATAAGGCAAGACTCAACGAAGAAGGAACAGAGGACGAGCTGAAGGCACTGGCAGCGGAAATAAACCGGATGCTCGGCAGACTGGACGAGGCATATGAAGCACAGAAGCAGTTTGTTTCGGAGGCATCCCACGAGCTTCGGACCCCGATTACGGTGCTTCAGGGATATTCGTCCATGTTAAAGCGCTGGGGGGCAGAGGATAAGGAGATACTGGCGGAATCCATTGATGCCATTGAATCGGAATCGAAATCGATGCAGGAGCTTGTGGAAAAGCTGCTGTTTTTATCCCGCCACGAGCGGCGGAGGCTGCCGTTTCATAAGGAACGCTTCGATGTTTCGGAAATCATTTCCGAGCTGGAAAAGGAAATGGCCTATATGGCAGGGGAGCATCGCGTGGTAAAGGTGGAATGTGAACCGATGATGCTCTATGGAGACAAGCAGGCGTTAAAGCAGGCTGTACGTGTTTTTCTGGACAATGCAGTGAAATATACGGCTGAGGGGGATACGATTACGCTCCGCTGCAGGAAACGTCCGGGAGCCTGTGAAATTGCAGTTGAAGACACCGGACTCGGAATGCAGCAAAAGGATCTGGAAGGAATTTTCAACCGGTTTTTCCGTTCGGACGCGGTACGCGGCAAAAATATCGACGGACATGGACTTGGGCTGTCGATTGCACGTCTGATTATCGACGGACATGCCGGTAAAATCTCTGTGCGCACCCAGTATACGAAGGGAAGTTGTTTTACGGTAACTCTGCCGTATGAACGGGGAGTCTAGGGAAACCGGTTGCGGTGGAAAATCTGAAAGGCTCCGGGGAAACGAACGAAATACCAAAAGGATGTGAAGCTTTGTGAAATGTAATTTGTGTCCGCGAAGCTGTGCGGTGGACCGAAGTGCAGGAATGGTCGGCTACTGTGGGATGACGGACGAAGTTCTGGTGGCGCGTGTGGCGCCGCATGATTGGGAGGAGCCTTGTATTTCCGGCAAAAAGGGCTCCGGGACGGTGTTTTTCTCGGGCTGTAATCTGCGCTGTGTGTACTGTCAGAATGTGAAAATCGCAGCGGGACGGGTCGGAAGAGCTTATACGATTTCGGAGCTTGCGGACGCATTTCTTGTTCTTGGTGAGGCAGGTTGTCACAACATCAATCTGGTAACGCCCAGTCACTTTGTACCTCAGATTGCTTCGGCGCTTCTGCTTGCGAAGGACCGCGGATTAACGCTTCCGATTGTTTACAATACCTCTTCGTATGATTGTGAACAAACACTCCGCCAATTGGACGGACTTGTGGATATCTATCTTGCAGATTTGAAGTATTTGTCAAATGACCTGGCAGCGGCCTACTCACATGCTGCGGATTATCCGGAGGTGGCAAAGCGTGCGATTGCGGAGATGGTGCGTCAGACCGGAGGAACCACATATGAGGAAGAGGAAACAGGGAAGCTGCTTTATAATGTAACGGAATATCCGGACGGGGCACTCATGAGGCGCGGAGTGATAGTACGTCATCTTCTGCTGCCGGGGCAGGTTGCGGAAGCGAAAAAGGTGCTTTCTTATCTGTATGAAACGTACGGTGACAGCATAGCAATCAGCATTATGAACCAATATACGCCACTTTCGCAGGTTGCCGCATATCCGGAGCTAAACCGTCATGTGACGGAGGAGGAATACGAGGAGGTTGTGGAGTTTGCAGTGGAGCTAGGCATCGGTCATGGCTTTTTGCAGGAGGGAGAAGCAGCAGACGAGAGCTTTATCCCGGAGTTTTCGGGGTAGGGTATAGCTGCACCGGGAAAAGTAGCATTGCTCAAACGAATGAAATAGGGGCATTTCGGAAGAATGGAATTTGAAAAAACGGGACAATTTGAAAAGCAGATTCCCCTCTTAAGACAGGAAAAAGGAATTGCAGGGATACTTCGGATAGTTTATAATAAAATGGGAATGTTAAGAAAAGAATAGGAAATTACCAAATAACCTAAAAGGAGAGAAATATGAAAGACAAAATTCGAATTGCAGTATTTGATACCAAGGATTATGACCAGACCTCCTTTGAGCAGGCCAACGAGGGAAAGAACCTTGAGCTCAAGTTTTTTGCGGCAAGACTGAACGAGGATACGGCGGCACTTGCCAATGGCTTTGATGTTGCCTGTGTTTTCGTAAACGATACCGTTAACCGTGAGGTCATCGACCGGCTGGTTAACGGCGGGGTAAAGCTTCTTGCCCTTCGCTGTGCCGGCTACAACAATGTTGATATTGAATATGCGTTTGGAAAGCTGCATGTAGTGCGTGTTCCGGCATATTCGCCGTATGCGGTGGCAGAACATGCCATGGCGCTTTTGCTGACCTCGATTCGCCGTATTCACAAGGCTTACATCCGTACAAGAGACTTCAATTTCAGCCTGAGCGGAATGACCGGCTTTGATTTGCACGGAAAAACGATTGGTGTGGTCGGAACCGGTAAAATCGGTCGTATTTTCATTGACATCTGTAAGGGCTTTGGTATGAATGTACTGGCCTATGATAAATTTCCTGCAAAGGACAGCGGCCTGAATTATGTATCTCTCGACGAGATATGGGAAAAGAGTGACATCATATCCTTCCATTGCCCGCTGACCGAGGAAACAAAGCACATGGTAAATGAGCAGTCGATTGCTGCGATGAAGAAGGGTGTGGTGCTTCTGAATACGTCCCGTGGTGCCTTAATCGATTCCGAAGCACTGCTTGACGGCATTAAGTCCAAAAAAATCGGTGCAG
>CALZBV010000035.1 GCA_945622055.1 uncultured Clostridia bacterium | reverse complement strand
CCAAGTCCGGCACAGGCAAGTCCACCCACGCAAGACTCTGGCGGGAAACCTTTGGTGACAGGGCTGTGATGGTCAATGATGATAAACCCCTGTTACGGTTCACGAAAGAGGGTGTCATCGCCTACGGTACACCTTGGGACGGCAAGCACAGACTCAGCACCAATACATCCGTACCATTAAAGGGTATCTGTATCTTAGAAAGAGCAGCAAAGAATCATATCATAAGGCTTGATTCAAAGGAGCAGCTGCGCAGTGCCTACCCTATGATGGTCCAGCAGACCCATAAGAGCAGTAATCCCGCAAGTGTCCGAAGGACAATGGAACTGATAGACAGACTGATGGAAGTTGTGCCAATCTACCGGCTTTCCTGCAACATGGAGTCAGAGGCTGCAAAGGTGGCTTATGAAGGGATGCAGAGGTAGGTAAAAGCAAGATTAAAAAATATAGCGGTAGTAAGTATAGGAATCTTGTAATTGGTAATACTTCAAAGTAAGTTGAAGTTTGCTTGAAATGACTTTGAAGTTGACTTTGAAGTTGATTTGAAGTAAAATTGAAGCAGTTCAAAAAGAGGTGATTGCATATGTACTTGGAAGAGATAATTGAAGATCTACAGCTGGAAAGTGATAAATTTGAAGCTAAGTCAATTTTAAATCGTGAAGATGTCGTTGGTTGGCTAAAAAGTATTGCGGGATTTGCCAATGCCTCCGGTGGCGATTTTTATATTGGAGTAGAAGATAAAACAAATAAATTAATTGGCTTTGATAGGAAGGCTGCTGATAACGAAAGAAATTATTTTAATAATCAGGTAAACGAGCATTTGACACCTAGACCGAGGATGAAGATTTCTTTTATTAGATATGAGATAAAAGGAAATGAGCGTTTTGTAATTAAGGTCAGTGTAGAAGAGGGAACCGTAAAACCGGTAATTCTGAAATACAATAATATTCCATCTATTTTTATGAGACGTGATGGATTTACGAATGGAGCAACCTATGAAGAAATCATCGAGATGAGTGTTAAAAGCAAGAATACGCAGTATGACCTTCTGGTATCAGATATTAAATATAATCCGGAAAAATTATCAGATCTTCGTGCTTTTTATGAAAAGCATAATGACGGAGAAGCGCTTAAGGAAAAGGCTTTGCAATCTTTAGGTTTTGTCAATGAAGATGGTTTCTTATTAAATGGTGCCGTTCTATTTTTGGATGATTATAAAGACAAGAAAACAGAAGTACAGTGTTCTGTTTTCTCCGGTTTTAACAAAGGAAGTGAAAGAATCGTCACGATAAATCGATTTAATGGTAATATCACATCAACAATTGATTACATTATGGATTTTGTGAATCAGAGAATGAATCACTCTATGATAAAGCTTAATGATGCCAGAGTTAACATAGATTCCTATCCGGCCAGAGCTTTGTTTGAAGCTGTAATAAACGCGGTTGCACATCGTGACTATTATTTAGATGGAACACAGATACAAGTTGATATATTTAAAGACAGACTGGAAATAACTTCACCGGGAGGATTTTATAGAGGAGAAAAACTTGGAAAGACATATAATTTATCTGGTGTGATTTCTAAGAGGAGAAACGAACTGATTGCTGGTGTTTTGGTTGTTTGTAACGTAATGGAGGCAGCGGGTACAGGTTTTGACAAAATCATGGAAGAATATGCGTCTGCTGATGAAGCACATAAGCCATATATTTATTCAACATCTGACCATTTTACATTAGTACTTCCGGATATGACTTATGATAAGGGTGTAGAAGATGAAAAGACACCTGTTCTTAGTTTTGCACCGGTTCCGGGTGGAACTGAACTGGATGGAAAAGTATTGTCTTTCTGTTATTTGAAAGCACACAAAGTTTCTGAAATAGCTGAATATCTTGGAATCAGTGATTCAACTTATTTTAGAAAGCAGGTCCTTGAAAACCTTGAAAAGAACGGATACTTAGAGAAGAGTAAAGTATCAAGAGCATCGTTTTACAAGACAAATCCTGATATGGTAAATGTTGAATAGAAAAAGAAAGATACAAGACCGGTTACCGGACGGTGAAAGGAGACAATACACATGAAGTTAAAAGACACCTATATTACACACGATAGTGATGGAGAACAGATTTTGTTAGACACAAGCAGTTCCTTTGCGGGACTGATCCGTAACAATAAGACGGCAGCATTTATCGTGGAGTGCTTAAAGGAAGAAACCACGCAGGAGAAAATCGTGGAAGCCATGTTTGAAAAGTATGATGCACCGAAGGATGTACTTGCAAAGGATGTGTCAGATGTGATAGAGAAGCTTAGGAAAGTTGGAGCATTGGAGGAGTAATGGAATTGGTGCATAAGTCAACCTTTGAGGAGGAACTGGCAAGGAAGCGAAAACTTATCTATACCAATGTAGGTGACAGCATGATGCCGCTCCTCAGACAGGGCAAAGACCTTCTCATCATAGAAAGACCAAAGGAATGGGATGTGCCCTGTGAAGGCAGTGAAGATACGGTAAGAAAGCTGAAACGACTGGATGTCCCTTTGTATAAACGGGATAATGGTGCGTATGTTCTGCACCGGGTGTTAAAGGTAAGAAAAAAGGATTATGTAATATGCGGGGATAATCGCTATCACAGGGAATACGGTATCAGTGACCGCCATGTGATTGGTGTGCTGACCGGGGTTGTCAGGGATGGCAGGGAGATTTCCGTCCATGACAAAAAGTATCTGTTTTATGTACATATGTGGTGCGATTTCTTCTGGGTCAGAGCCGGGATATTGTGGATGAAGGGGCTGCCGGGAAGGATTCGGAGAAAACTTGGGAAATTGTCGGGTAACTGATCTTATCAGAATGTAGGAAAGGGTAACGAAAGGTTGTAAATTAAGGATATTACGATGACGGATAAGAAACAGGATAATCAGACCACTGCCCTTCGCTTCATCAGCGAGGTGGCAGGTCGTGGCAAATTATATATTGTTATTTTACTGATGGTGCAGATGGTTCTCGGTATCAGCAGTGTTTTTTATGCCCTTTTGCTTCGGGGAATCATAGATGCTGCCGTATCCCACGATAAGGACGGGATGATATTACATATCCTTTTCTTTGCTTTTCTTGTGGTGGGACAGATTGCCCTTCGGGCTCTGCTTCGCTTTTTGGAGGAATTTTCCAAATCAACCTATGAGAATGCCTTTAAGAAAAGACTCTTTCGTGAACTTCTGATGAGGGACTTTGGGGAAGTGACAGCAGTGCATTCCGGGGAATGGATGAACCGCCTGACCTCAGATACGGTGGTGGTAGCGGAAGGACTTGCTACCATTGTACCGGGAGTGGCAGGCATGATGACCAGAATGGCAGGTGCCCTTGTGGTGATTCTTATGATGGTGCCGAAGTTTTTCTATATTCTTGTACCGGGCGGGATGCTGCTTGTTCTCCTTACCTATGCTTTTCGCAAGAGATTAAAGAAGCTCCACAAAGGGATGCAGGAAAAGGATGGCATTGTCCGAATCTTTCTGCAGGAGCATCTGGGCAGTCTGATGATTGTAAAGGCATTTGACAGGGAAGAGGAAAGTGTCTTGCAGGCGGAAAGCACTATGGCAGACCATAAAAAGGCTCGCATGAAGAAGAATCATTTTTCCAATATCTGCAACATCGGCTTTGGCGGTGTCATGAATGGAGCCTATGTAGTGGGTGCAGTATATGGAGCATTTGGAATCTATAACGGGACTATGACCTACGGAACCTTTATGGCAATGCTGCAGCTGATCAGCCAGATACAAAATCCATTTGCCAATATTACCGGGTATCTGCCTAAATATTTTGCCATGACAGCCAGTGCCGAAAGGCTGATGGAAGCGGAAGATTTTAAGTCCGGGAAAAAGGAGTCTTTGTCGCTGGAAGAGGTAAAGGACTACTATGAAAACCGATTTGAGGCACTTAGCATGAACCATGTGGACTTTTCCTATGATGAAGATAATGAGGTGCTTCGCGATTATTCCCTGACCGTTCGTAAGGGGGAATTTGTGGCATTTACCGGAGCATCCGGCTGTGGCAAGAGTACGGTGCTAAAGCTCCTCTTAGGCTTATATAGGCCACAGGCAGGAAGCGTTAACCCGGATGAAAGCTACGGGAGGCTTTTTGCCTATGTGCCCCAGGGCAATCACTTGATGAGTGGAAGCATCCGCAGTGTGGTGGCATTTGCAGACCCCGGAGAGCAGGGCAATGAGGAGCGGATACATAACGCTCTTACGCTTGCCTGCTGTGATTTTGTAGGTGAGCTGCCTTGTGGTGCAGATACAGTGCTTGGAGAACGGGGGCTTGGGCTTTCGGAAGGGCAGATGCAACGCCTCGCCATTGCCAGGGCTAT
The DNA here is from genome assembly GCA_945622055.1 of uncultured Clostridia bacterium. Lineage (GTDB taxonomy): Bacteria > Bacillota > Clostridia > Lachnospirales > Lachnospiraceae > SIG307. Next base: position 11,282 of record CALZBV010000035.1, on the reverse strand, counting down.
TTTTTCAGAAAGTCCGATACTGATTCTTGATGAGGCAACCTCGGCACTGGATGCGGATACGGAAAGAAAGGTACTTGAAAATATCAAGTCCATGACGGATAAGACCGTCATCATCGTAACCCACAGACCGGCGGCTTTGTCGGTGTGTGACAGACAGATACATTTTGGAGAGGAGAAGGAACATGCAAAAGTCAAGCTATGTTGAGAATTTTCATAAGCTTTTATTATTTTAAGTTTCTGCATTTTACTGCAAAAACTTGAAAATAACGAAAGTTTTTGCTATACTCTTGCTGAAAGGAGGAAATTCAAATGATTGATACGCACAAACTCAAAAGAAGAGATTTATACTTGAGTAAGCTGCTGGCCTTTCAGGATACAGAACCTGTTAAGGTGATTACCGGAATTCGAAGATGTGGTAAGTCCAGTCTGTTGAAACTAATGGTTTCGCATCTCAAAGAAAACGGAATCGGGGATGAACAGATTGTAGAGATGAATTTTGAGTCTCATGCCTTCAAGAATATGAACAGTGATACCTTCTACGAATATGTGAAAGAAAAAATTGTTGCGGATAAAAGAATGTATTTGTTTTTTGATGAAGTACAGCGTGTTCTAAGCTGGGAAGATGCAATCAATTCATTTCGTGTCGACTTCAATTGTGATATTTATGTTACGGGTTCAAATGCCGTCTCGCGCTTTTTTAATTTCAACGGAAATCCTTATTTTTCAAGGGTTTCCGTTATTTTTATGCATTTGAAAAAGTGGGGACATTTGAGGACATTTTGGGGACAGTTAGTTTTATGCTTTGGAATGCTTCAAGGGACACTACATTATCAGCGGTATTCACTGTTGTCGCAACTTCATTGTCAGGTTTCTGCGCCGATGTAATACTGTCGGTCTCCTGCGCCGATGTGGTATCTTTCTTTCGCGATAACGCATCCGGTATCTCTTGAAGATACTTCATACGGCAAGCATACTCAAACATGCCATTCAGAATTGTTTTCAGATTTACCCATTCTTTATTTGACAGATTGAAGTCTTTCACAATTCGATTGCACTCTGTCTCTAACAGAATCTCTGTAATCTTTAAAATCCGAATTTGATACAGCTTGGAAGAATCGATATGCTACTCTGTTACAGAATCTTACATAGTAATCTTCCTGACATGCAATGCGGAGCAAAACGTCTACTTGCTTCATGGTATTTCATTTCAAGAAGCGATAAAGAAATGGTTACTACAAATCTAAATCATATTGCATAAATTAATTATTTTTAATATAATATTGTCGTAAACATGTTTACTTTGGGCTGGTCGCAAGACCCTGGTCCACCATTCGGCGGGTAAGTCACCCACCATTTTTTTATAAAACACTTTATAAATACGCGATTTCGGTTTATAATACGAATTTAAAAAACGCGATTTTGTGCATAATGACAAATATAAAATTTGCGATTTTTGTTCAGATGGAGGCATATCATGTTTAAAAGAAAGATATATAGTAAGCTTTTGAACTGGAAAAATGAATCAAATGGTAATACAGCACTTTTGATTGAGGGGGCACGAAGAATCGGAAAATCTACAGTTGTGGAGGAATTTGGAAAAAACGAATACGAAAGTTATATTCTGATAGATTTCGCCACTGCATCAAAGACAGTAAAAGAACTGTTTGAAGACATATCTGACTTGGATTATCTGTTCCTACAATTACAGTTGCAATACAAGGTAGATTTGCATGAAAGAAATTCACTAATCATTTTTGATGAAGTACAGTTATGTCCATTGGCAAGGCAGGCAATCAAATCTTTGGTAAAAGACCATAGGTATGATTATATTGAAACCGGTTCGTTGGTTTCCATCAAACAAAATGTGAAAGATATTCTGATTCCCAGCGAGGAGCGAAAAATAAGTATGTACCCGATGGACTACGAAGAATTTCTGTGGACGTTGGGGGATACTTCGACTATGCCGCTTCTTAAGAAGGTATATGAATCGAAGAAACCATTGGGTGAACAAATGAATCGAAAGTTGCTTCGTGATTTTCGGCTATATATGTTGGTTGGAGGTATGCCTCAAGCAGTAAATGAGTATATCCAAACCAACAATTTTCGAAAAGTAGATATGGTAAAAAGAGATATTTTGAGCCTGTATGAAGACGATTTCAAGAAAATTGACCCAACCGGAAAGATTTCCCTTATATTTGATGCCATACCGGCGCAGTTGAATAAAAACGCTTCCAGATATCAGATTTCCAGCGTTTTAGAGGGTGACCGTGCGGATAGGACATTGGAGCTGATCGCACAACTAAAAGATTCTCGGACCGTTTTAGTAGCTTACCATGCAAATGACCCGAATGCAGGAATGTCGAATAACAAGGATTTAGCAAAGTATAAATTATTCTTGGGTGATACTGGATTGTTTGTAACACTGATGTTCAAGGATAAGGATTTTACAGAAAACATTATTTACGAGAAGTTGCTGAATGATAAACTTAGCGCAAATTTGGGGTATCTTTACGAAAATGTGGTCGCGCAACTGTTGGCAGCAAATGGAGATGAACTTTTCTATCATACCTTTATGAACGAGTCTTCCAGACATAATTATGAGATTGATTTCCTTTTGGCACGAAAGAATAAAGTTTGTCCGATTGAAATCAAGTCCTCCGGTTATAAGGCTCATGCGTCGTTGGATGCATTTACTCAGAAATTCTCAGATAGAATTTTGTGGCGTTACTTGGTCTATACCAAAGATTTGTCTAAGGACGAAGATATCATATGTTTACCAGTATATATGGTGCCATTTTTATAAAAATAAGTGAAATGGGGACAGCCCATGGATAGAGTGCATTCCTCCTTGATTTTATAGGGTTTGTGAGCCATCCCGAATTCGATCGCCTATATGCTTTCCTCTGAGTATGCCACCTATCTGTCGGGAAGATGTGTGGAAATAAAGATGCTGCCACTTTCTTTCCGTGAGTTTTTGTATTTCCATGATTTTGAAATCAAGGAAAGCAAAAGTGTTTTGGGCGGTACCCGTAAGCAGGCTGTTGATAAAAATGGAGAACATTATGAACTACGGGAGATCTTTGATGCATATATGCGTTTCGGGGGAATGCCGGGTATTGCTGATGTTGGTTTAGACCAGGAAAAAGCAATGATGCTGCTTGAGGGCATCTACGCAACAGTTATAGGGATATGATGTTTCCATCGGTAAGGTGGATAATATGGAAGTTGATTTTATTGCGTCAAAACCGGATGAAAAGATTTATATTCAGGTAACCGAGTCGATGATAAGTGATGATGTGCGTCAAAGAGAATTGGCACCGTTACAAAGAATCAGCGACAATTATGAGAAGATAATCCTTTCCCTGAATACAGGAATGGATGCTTCCTATGAGGGCATTAAATCCATCAATCTTTGCGACTGGTTGTTAGGTGACTGACGGTGCTTCACCGGGTGGAGGAGTAATGGGCTTGATTTTTTCTTGGTCAGAGCCGGAATATTGTGAATGAAAGGGCTTCCGGGAAGGGTTCGTAGGAAGCATGGAAGAAGGTGAAGTTTCTAATGCAAAAGGAAATCCATAAAAACGGAGAAGATATGCTGTATCTGGTTTCGTGTGCGCTTCACGGTAAGGCACCGGATAATAGCAGAGTTTCAGAGATGGACCTGGAAGCGGTCTATCGTTATGCCAAATGCCATACCCTTGCCGCCATTACCTATGATGCGCTGGAGCTGATGGACAAGGCTTATTTTGGCGGTTTGTCAGAAAATGCATCGGCTGCCCTGCTGTTTCAAAAATGGAAAGAGGCGAGGGATAAGGCGCTGCGCAAGAATATGATGCTGGATGCAGCCAGAAACAAGCTGTTTACATATCTGGACGAGCAGGGCATCTGGTATATGCCTCTGAAGGGCTCGATGTTAAAGGATTTGTATCCAAAGCAGGAAATGCGCCAGATGGCGGATAATGATATTTTATTTGATGCTACGAAGCAGAAGCAGGTTAAGGATTACTTTGTAGGGGAGGGCTATGAGGTAGCCTCTTATGCGCAGGGAAACCATGACATCTACAAAAAGCCTCCGGTGTATAATTTTGAGATGCACACCGCACTGTTCGGTAAGGCACATAATGAGGCGTGGGTTGCGTATTACAATGATGTTAAGGCCAGGCTTTTGACGGAGGACGGAAGCGGCAGGTGCTTCTTTACCGACGAGGATTTTTACATCTATTTTGTTGTACATGCCTTTAAGCATTATGACGGAGGCGGTACAGGAATCCGCTCCTTTGTGGACTGTTATGTTTACCTGAGCAGAAAAAAACTCGATTTTGCCTATATAGAGGGAGAACTGGAAAAGCTTGGAATCCTTGCATTTGAAAGGACGTTCCGCAGTGTATCCCAAAAGGTATTCGGAGCAGGGGAGCCACTTGCAAAGCTTTCTGCGCAGGAGTACGAAATGCTCACAATCAGCATGTATTCCGGAACCTATGGTACTCTGGAAATGAGCATTGGAAATAGTCTTCACAAAATGCAGGGAGACACTGCAACGATCAAAAGGACAACGAAATTTAAATACCTTCTGGGCAGGCTGTTTCCGCCGATGTCCTACTATAAGGACAATTATCCGTTCCTGTATAAGACAAAGGTACTGATTCCTTTTTTTATCATTTACCGTATGGGGCGTGGCTTTTTTGCACATGGGAGAATTGTACGAAGAGAGGCAGCCGCAGTCTGGAAGGCAGACCATTCTCATAAGGAGTGACAGGGACTCTATTCCCTGCGGTTGACAAATCAGGAAAACGAGGGTAAAATGAGGAAACCAACAAAAAGGAGAACATTTGATGAAAACAAAGGTATTTATTGACGGAAGCGAAGGAACAACGGGACTCAGAATTTTTGAACGTTTTCAGAATCGTGATGATATTGAACTGATGAAGATTGACCCCGAGCTGCGTAAGGACCCGGAGGAGAGAAAGAAGATGATCAATGCGTCGGATGTGACATTTCTTTGTCTGCCGGACGCTGCGGCGATGGAAGCAGTTTCCTTTGTGGAAAATGAGAATGTAGTGGTGATTGATGCTTCCACGGCACACCGTACGGAGCTGGGCTGGGCGTATGGATTTCCGGAGCTTTCCAAAGAGCACAGAGAGGCAATCCGAAACGGAAAGCGTATTGCGGTTCCGGGGTGCTATGCATCAGGCTTTATTTCTATGGTATATCCGCTGGTGAAGGGCGGTATTCTGCCGAAGGATTATCCGGTAAGCAGCTTTGCATTGTCCGGCTACAGCGGGGCAGGAAAGAAGACAATCGCAGTATATGAGAGCGAGGACCGTCCGACAGAGCTTTCCTCCGGCCGTGTGTATGCGCTGACGCAGCAGCATAAGCACCTGAAGGAAATGAAGGCGATTACGGGACTTTCCCGTACCCCGCTGTTTTCCCCGATTATTGATGACTATTACAGCGGTATGGTAGTGAATCTCCCGCTGTATACGGAGCTGCTTGGAAAGAAGCATACGCCGGAATCGCTACTGGCGTACTATGCGGAGTATTACAAGGGAGAGCAGTTTATAAAGGTTTGTGCACCGGACGATGCGGTTGCGGCAGGAGGCTTTCTTGCAGGAAACGGTTTGTCCGGCTGGGATGGCCTAAAGCTTTATGTAACCGGTAATGAGGAACGTATCGTTGTTGCGGCACAGTTTGATAATCTCGGAAAGGGTGCATCGGGTGCGGCCATTCAGTGCCTGAATGTACACCTTGGCGTGGACGAGGCAAAGGGACTGAATCTGTAACGGAAAAGGGAGAACCTTACCGGATATCCGGGGAGGTTCTCCCTTTTGGGTGTGTGTCGTGCTTTATACAATTCCCATGAAATATTCAACTGTAATTGCAACAATAACGACGAGAGCGGAAATGATAAATCCATGCACCATTGGGGCAATACCGGATTTTTTCATGTCTCGAAAGCTTGTGTTCAGACCAATTGCTGCAAGAGCTGCAATCATAAGGAATTTGCTGACGTTCTTTAAGGTCGCGGATACGGCCTCCGGAATCACGCCGAAGCTGTTTAAGGCTGCCAGTACAAGGAATCCGAGAATGAACCACGGAATGATTTTCGTGAGGTTGAACTTTGCTTTCACGGTTGCACCGGATGCTGCGGCCTCCTTTTTCTTTAAGTGTGCGGAAATCAAAGCAAAGGTAATCACGGTCGGGATAATGGAAAGTGTACGGGTCAGCTTTACCATGGTTGCGAAGTCCCCGGCTTTCTCTGAAAAAGCGTAGCCTGCAGCGACAACGCTGGAGGTGTCATTGACTGCGGTACCGGACCATAGACCGTAGGCCATATCCGTAAGTCCCATTGCACGCCCCATAATCGGGAAGAGAACAATCATGGCCATATCAAACAGAAACGTGGCAGACATTGCATAAGCAATATCGCTGTCATCTGCATCGATAACCGGGGCAATTGCTGCGATTGCGGAACCTCCGCAGATACCGGTGCCTGCGGAAATCAGGTTGGAAAGCTTCCAGTTAATCTTTAATGCTTTTCCGATAAAGTGACCGAGACCGAAGCAGGTCAGTAAGGTAAATACCATTACACAAAGGGACATTCTGCCGACCTTTAAGATTATGCTCATATTAAGGCTGGCACCGAGCAAAATAATAGCAAACTTTAAAATCTTTTTGGAAGTAAATTTCAGACCGGTTGTAAACACCTTGCCCGGTTTTTTGAAATAGTTGATTATCATTCCGATAAAAAGTGCGATAACCGATGCACCAATCAGATGAATCGGCAGAAGGCTTTCCAAGAATTTTGCCAGTGCTGCGATCAGAAGGGCAAGGACGAAGCCCGGCACCAGATTTCCTGCTTTTATTAATGCTTCCATAATTTGTTTCCTTTCTTTTTCGTGCGGTAAAGTTTGCTGACATACGGAAATAGTGTTCAAAACTCCGTTTCTTTGTCATCCGGGTTGATTTTACCACAGGATTTTGATAAAATCAAATTATCATTTAATATTGCTCGATAAATTTTTCTTATGAGGTAGCGCAATGATTGATACAAGAATTGAAACGTTTCTGACACTTTGCCGCGTAATGAATTACCGGAAGACGGCAGAGCTTCTGAATATGACGCAGCCTGCAGTAACACAGCATATCAAGTATCTGGAGAAGTTTTACGGCTGCCGTTTGTTTTTGTATGACGGAAAGAGTCTGCACATGACGGAGGAGGCGCAGATTTTAAAGCAGTATTCAGAAAATATAGTTTATCAGGAGAAGCAGTTAAAGGGCAGGCTGACAAGGCAGGAAGGTTGCAGGCTTGCAATCGGAGCAACGAAAACGATTGGAGAATATGTTATTGCGGGGCACATTTCGAAGTACTTGCGGGTTCCGTCCAATCATATTTCTGTCAATGTAGATAATACCGAGCGTCTGCTTTCCGCGCTGTCACGTGGAGAGCTGGATTTTGCGCTGATTGAGGGGGTGTTTGACCGGACGCGCTACCGGTCACGTCTGTATAAACAGGAGGCTTTTGTAGGTTTATGCGGAAAAAATCACCCGTTTGCAGAAAAGACGGTGGCACCCGGACTGCTCTGGAAGGAGAATCTGTTGTTACGTGAGGAAGGGAGCGGAACGAGAAATATTCTTGCAGGGCTACTTTTGGCAAACAACTATTCCTTTGCGGAATTTGAACGGATTACGACGATGAACAGCTTTGGACTGATGACAAGGCTGTTGGAAAAATGCAGCGGAATTACTTTTTCTTTTCGTTCGGTCGGGGAAAATAATGCTGCACTTTCGGAGTTTAAAGTGGCAGGCTGGGAAATCACGCCTGAGTTTCATTATGTTTTTCTGGATACGCCGTATTCTGAACAGGCGGTTGAATTTTTTGAAACATTTCGCTGACGGAAGCTGAAGAAAAGGAAAGGGATGTATTCCCGGACAATGAAAGACGGCAGGCTGTGAGGCATCTTTGGTCGTCCTAAAGCTCCTGCCGGTATAGAAACAAAATACCGCCCCAAAGCCCCAAAAACAGGCCCGGATACCCCATAAAGCAAACCGCCCAGGAAAGCGCAGCCAGGACAAAAAAATGCAGGAAAAACCACACCAGAAGACCCGTCAGAGAGAAGAACAGTGTTGTGCACAGAAGAAAAATGCGTGTCTTTTGCCGGGTAGACAGATTTCGTTTATTCAAATAATTCCATATTGTTTTCATAGCACACCTCCTTTGTTTTTTTCATTGTAAACGGCAGATGTAAAATTTATATGCGTGGTCATGTAAAATAGCCGTAAATTTACATAGATTTTACATAATACTGCCGATGAATTTTACATAGCATGGTTATACTCTGAGGTAAGGGGCAAAGTTTGCCCTGAAAAAGAAAACAGGAGAACATAGCTATGGATATTTTTGAAATTCTGACCGGAATTGGCGGATTGGCTCTCTTTTTGTATGGAATGAATGTAATGGGAGACAGCCTGTCAAAATTGTCCGGCGGTAAAATGGAGAGCATTCTGGAACGCCTTACCTCAACGAGAATCAGAGCGGTACTTTTGGGTGCCATTGTAACGGCAGTTATCCAGTCCTCCTCTGCAACAACGGTTATGGTGGTTGGGTTTGTAAACTCCGGCATCATGCAGCTCGGGCAAGCGGTTGGAATCATTATGGGTGCGAACATCGGTACGACGATTACGTCCTGGCTTCTGTCTCTGACCGGAATCTCAGGCGGAAGCCTGTTTGTAAAGCTGTTAAAGCCGAGCTCATTTTCTCCGGTGCTTGCGCTGACAGGAATTATTCTTACGATGACAGCGGGGAAAAGTGATAAGAAAAAGGACATCGGTACGATTCTCCTTGGATTTTCGATTCTGATGTTTGGAATGGAAACGATGAGCGGAGCGGTGGAACCTCTTGCTCATAATGAGCAATTTACCGGTATATTGACAATGTTTGCAAATCCGGTACTGGGTATGCTTGCAGGAACGGTGCTGACAGCAGTCATTCAGAGCTCCTCTGCGTCGGTGGGTATTCTGCAGGCGCTCTGTCTGACCGGTGCCGTAGGCTACAAAACAGCCATTCCGATTATTATGGGACAAAACATAGGAACCTGTATTACGGCAATTCTTTCTTCGATAGGCGCAAACAGAAATGCGCGCAGAGCGTCCATGATTCATCTGTACTTCAATATAATCGGAACGGTTCTGTTTATGATAGTATTTTATGGAATCAATGCATTTGCTCCGTTTACCTTTTTGGAGGAACAGGCGAGTGCCATGGGAATCGCAGTGATTCACAGTCTGTTTAATATTGCCTGTGCAGTGGTACTGTTCCCATTTGCAAAGGGGCTTGTAAGACTCGCGACAATCACGGTAAAGGATTCCGGCAAAACCTCCGCAGAGGAGGCAGCTCAAAGAAAACTGCCACCGGAGCTCGTTTCCTTGGATGAGCGGTTTCTCGGAAAGCCGGGCTTTGCAATGGAGCTTTGCCGTACGGCGGCAGCTGCAATGGCAAGGGAAACCCGTGAATGTATTTTTCTTGCGTTGGAGCTTTTAGAGGGCTATAATGAAACCAGTGCAGCTGAGGTTGTCCAAAAAGAGCAGCTCATTGACTCCTACGAGGATATTCTGGGTACTTATCTGGTAAAGCTTTCCGGAAAAGACCTTTCCCGTGCCGATTCACAGACGTTGTCCGTTTTGCTGCACTGTACGAGTGACCTGGAGCGTATTTCGGACCATGCAGTCAATATTCTGGATTCCATAGCGGAGCAGAAGGCCCGGAAACAGGAGTTCTCTGAAGAAGCAATGAAGGAGCTCGGAGTTCTGATTCGGGCAGTTCATGAGATAGTTGATATGACGGTAGAGGATTTTATACGCAAGGACATTGCCGGTGCAATTTGTGTGGAACCGCTGGAGGAGGTCATTGATGGACTGAACGTGTCACTCCGGCAGAACCATATCCGGCGTCTCAGGAGCGGTGCCTGTACGATTGAGCTGGGAATATCCCTGGAGGATATTATTACAGATCTGGAGCGTGTTTCCGACCACTGCTCCAACATCGCGGTTTGTATGATTCAGGTAAATGAGGATGTTTTTGATACGCATGAATATATTGATGTTAATATGAAACAGTCTGCATGGTTTACGGAAGAGGTAAAACGATGGCAGAAGGTATATTATATCCCTGTCAGGAAAGAAGGAGTGTAAATGGCACTGATATACGTGGTTGAGGATGACGAGAGTATTCGTGAAATCGAGATGATAGCATTAAGAAACAGCGGGTATGAGGTGGTTGCCTTTGAAAACGCCGGAAGCTTTTATGATAAGCTTTCTGCGGTAATTCCGGATTTGCTGCTGTTAGATATTATGCTTCCCGACTCGGACGGCAATACCATCGTAAAGAAGCTTCGGATGCTGCCGGAAACGAGAAGACTTCCGATTATCATGGTGACTGCTAAAACGTCAGAGGTCGATTTGATTCGTGGGCTGGATAACGGTGCAGATGACTATATGAAAAAGCCATTTTCCGTGATGGAGCTGATCACGAGAGTGAAGGCTCTGCTCCGACGGACGGAAGATGAAAAGGAAGAGGTCCTGTACCTGGGACCGATTGTGCTGGATCAGGTACGCCACAAATGCGAGGTTAACGGCGTGCGGATCGAGCTTACCTACAAGGAGCATGAGCTTCTTAGGTATCTGATTGTAAATCAGGGGATTGTGCTGACGCGGAACCAGATTATGGATCATGTCTGGAATACGGATTTTGAGGGAGAATCAAGAACTGTGGATATGCATATCAAAACCTTACGCCAAAAGCTTGGGAAAGCAGGGGAGCATATCCGGACGGTAAGAAATGTGGGGTACGTTGCGGAATGAAACAAAAGATAAACCTGAGACTGCTTGCTATTTCGATTCTTGCGGTATTTGCAACGGCATGCTGCATCACCTTTGTTTATTATGAGCTGTTTCAGGAGCAGGTCAGAAAGGACCTTCGCACGACGGCGGGGATTCTGGCTGAGGTGGATTTGACGCATCTGATGCAGTGGGAGGATATCCAAAAAAACGAGGAGCTGCGTATTACATTGATTTCCGGAGATGGCGAGGTGTTGTTTGACAATAATGCAAGCAACCTGGAGAACCACCTGAATCGCCCGGAGGTAAAAGAGGCCTTTGAAACGGGGAGTGGAGAGTCTGTGCGAAAATCGGATACGAAAAATATGAGGGCCTTTTATTATGCGGTTCTTTTAAAGGATGGAACGGTGCTTCGGATTGCAACGGAAGCAAGAAGCATTTCCAGCGTC
>CALZBV010000034.1 GCA_945622055.1 uncultured Clostridia bacterium | reverse complement strand
TTTTGCTAAGGAATATGTCGCAAAAATGCGACGCAAAAGCGGCGCAGAATATCGCTTTGCGATATTCTTTGTTCCTGTGTAATATCCCGTATTTTTGCAGAAATACCGGGCCTGCATCGCCGGTATGTGAGAAAGGAATGGAGAACTGCTTGACAGAACCGGTGTGATAAATTAGAATTAAAATCGGTTAATAATTTACCAAATATGCTGAAGCTGCAATAAAAAAGAAAATTGAGGTAAGAGGCTCGGTTTTGGGAGGAAAAAGCATGTATATCTTTATTTCACATTCATCTTCCGATGCAGAATGCGCACAGAACATGTGTAAAATGCTGGAAGAAAATGGGCAGCGCTGTTTTATTGCTCCGAGAGATATTGAAGTCGGAAGCATATATGCAGAGGAAATCGTAGAAGGGATTGACCGCGCAGAATTGTTCCTTTTATTATTATCGAAACAGGCAGATGCGTCTCCGCATGTTTTGCGCGAAGTGGAACGTGCCTGCAGTAAGGGGATTCCGATCTTTGTCTATAAACTGGAGGATTTTCAGCTATCAAAGGCAATGGAATACTTTATTATGACGCATCAGTGGGTAAATCATGATACGGATCCGGATTTTTCAAAGCTGATTTTCCGCATAAAGGAATATGAGAGAAAAAAGCAGGGAACAGACATAACGGAGGATCGGGCAGGGCAGGAGCCAGATACGGGCGTGCAAAGGAAAGACAATGCTCCGGTTTCAACGCCTGAACCAAAGAAAAGGAAATCATTATTTTTTCCGGTAGCAGGTGTGGCAGGGCTGTTACTTTGTGTTGGTCTGGGCGGCTTTCTTCTCAGTACAAAGCGCAATGTGCCCGGCACAGGGCAGTCAAAGGCAACACCACCGGTAACCGGGGAGGAGTTACCGGATATGTCGGGAAATGGTGACATCCCGGATAACTCAAAAAATAATGAGAGCCCGGATAAAACGGAAAATAGCAATACTCCGGGATATAACGAGGGCAGCCTGCCAAGTGGGGGAGAAGCTACGACGGAAAACAGGGCCGATGAGGTGAAGCAACAGGAAAACAAAACAGATGAGCTCAAGCAACAGGAAAACAAAACAGATGAGGTGAAGCAACAGGAAAACAAAACAGATGAGGTGAAGCAACAGGAAAACAAAACAGATGAGCTTAAGCAACAGGTAAACGGAGCAGATGAGGGTCAAAATCAGGAGACGGAAGGCCTGCAGCTTAAGGTTGGAGATACGCTGCAGTTTGGCTGGTATCAAGATGAACCGATTTCCTGGCGCGTGATTCGGAAGCTTCCGGATGGAAATCTGGTGTTGGTTTCCAGTCAGATATTAAGTGTGAAATGCTTTGATGCTGCGGAAAGCGGAGCCTACAATCATTTTGACAATGTGGATTATTGGTCGGGTGTAGTTACAGATCCTGAGCTTCTTATCAAAATACGCGGAAATAACGATTGGGAGACCTCCAACATCCGTACCTGGCTCAACAGTACGGATGAGGTGGTTGGGTATAGCGATACGCCGCCTAAGCGTGAGGCAATGTCGGAATATAAGAACGGATATAGTGATGAGTCAGGGTTTTTATATGGATTTTATGAGTTACAGAGAGACGCAATTGTTCCGTATGAGACAAGGACAACGGATGATTCCGGAAAGGTCAAAATAACGACGGACCTTGTATTTCTTCTTTCGAGGGAAGAGGTTGGCTGGATGCAGGAGGCAGGACTCAGCCTGCTTGCTGCACCGACAGATACGGCTCAGGATATGGACCAGACAAACAGTTATTTTTCAATGAGTACCTCCATGGGATATGAGAATTTCTATTGGCTTTTGCGTGATGCATATGAGAATTCTTCCTGTAAAGTGTATCTGGTGGAAAATCATCAGACGGAGAATATGCTTTTATCTGCCATTTGTGGTGCGGAGTGCTTTGGAATCCGTCCGGCAATCTGCATTGATCCGCGGAAACTGGTATATGAATAAGCCATTCGGAAAACTTGTGGAAAATATGAGGATAATCTGCAAAGTCGCAGGCATTTAATCCCACATATGCTGTATATTTGTGATGCTGATATGATTTGAAATATAAAACCGGATTATAATGGAAAAAGAAACAGGAGTATGTGAAATGAAGCTAACAGAGTTACTGATTTATCCGGAAATCACAATACAATGCCACGATAACCCGGATCCGGATGCCCTTGCCTGCGGATTTGCATTGTATACTTATTTTCAGGAAAAAGGGAAAAAGGTCCGTCTGGTTTACAGCGGGAGACAGCGCATCAGAAAATCAAATCTCCTCCTGATGATTGACAGGCTGCAGATTCCGGTTCAGTATATGGAGCCGGACGCAGGGAAACAGAACGGTCTTCTGATTACCGTGGACTGCTGCTACGGAGAAGGAAACGTAACAAAGCTTATTGCGGACCGGATTGCGGTAATTGACCATCACCCGAATGAAACGAAGGAAAAGCTTGCAGAGATTAATCCGATGCTCGGAAGCTGTTCTACTCTGGTATGGAAAATGCTGTTGGAGGCCGGCTTTGTACTGTCTGAACGAAAGGATGTAAATACAGCACTTTATTATGGTCTTTTAACGGATACCGGGAATTTTGCGGAGCTCCATCATCCTCTGGACAGAGACATGATGGATAGTCTGAATTACGAAAAATCGCTGATCAGCCTTTTTTGCAACAGTAATATTTCCATTGAGGACATGGTGATTGCCGGAAAAGCAATGATAAACTACCGCTATTATCCGGAAAAACGCTGCTGTCTGATTGAGGCGGAAGCCTGTGATCCAAACCTGCTCGGTCTTATCAGCGATCTGGCACTCCAGGTGGACAAATTTGAGGTATGTATTGTATATAATGAGCAGAGTGATGGTTATAAGCTGTCTGTCAGAAGCTGTGTCAGGGAAATAAGGGCAAATGAGCTGGCCGCTTTTTTGACGGAAGCAGTTGGAAATGGTGGTGGACATGCCGATAAGGCCGGAGGCTTCATTTTCCGGAAAAGGCTGGAGGAGACTGCTCCGGGAAGCTCAATGTCCGAATATTTTGACCGGAAGATAAATCTGTATTATGGACTCTGCCGGGTGATTGACGTCAGAAGCTATGTGCCGGAGCTGACCGGAATGGAGGAATACGAAAAAAATATTCTGAAGCTGGGTTATGTCAATCCGACGGATTTTCTTCCCACCGGCTCTAAGGTTCTGGTACGTACGCTGGAAGGAGATATTGAGCTGACGCTTGACGGAAGCTTTTACATCATGGTTGGACTTGCCGGGGAGGTTTATCCGATTAGAATCTCTGAGTTTGAAAAGAGCTATGAGCGGTCGGATGAGCCGTATTCGCCCGTTTTGGAATATATGCCGACGATTCGCAGCTATGCCGATGGTTTTGTATATGATTTGTCAAAGTATGCAAAAACCTGTATCTCTCTCGGAAAAAATCATATTCTGGCAAGACCGGTTACGGAAATCCTTAAGATATTTACGCTTTGGGACAGTGAAAAATACTATCTTGGCATGCCGGGAGATTACCTTGCCTGCCGTAAGGAAAATCCGCAGGATATTTATATTGTGAATAAAGACATTTTTCACAAAACTTATCATAAACTTTGAGGCCGGATAGTGCATATTTCCTAAGAAAACAGTTGAAAAAAAACTGTTTTCGTTGTATAGTAATATTGTATGAGTGTTTTCGGTATACAGAATCATTTTGGGAGAAAGCTCTGACCGGAGGCAAATAATAATCAGGAGGATTTTATCATGAAGTTTTTTATTGACACAGCGAATGTTGCAGACATTAAGAAGGCAAATGACATGGGCGTTATCTGTGGTGTAACTACCAACCCGTCCCTGATTGCCAAGGAAGGAAGAGATTTTGCAGAGGTTATTAAGGAGATTACTTCCATCGTTGACGGACCGATCAGTGGTGAGGTTAAGGCTACTACCGTTGATGCAGAAGGCATGATTAAGGAAGGCAGAGAGATTGCAAAGATTCACCCGAACATGGTAGTTAAGATTCCGATGACCGTGGAAGGCTTAAAGGCAACCAAGGCTCTTTCTGCTGAGGGAATCAAGACGAACGTTACCTTGGTATTCTCCGCAAATCAGGCACTTCTTGCAGCAAGAGCAGGTGCTACCTACGTTTCCCCGTTCCTTGGAAGACTGGACGACATTTCCATGCCGGGTATCGACCTGATCCGCACCATTTCCGATATGTTTGCTATGTATGATGACATCGACACCCAGATTATCGCTGCGAGTGTACGTAACCCGATTCACGTAACCGACTGCGCACTTGCAGGTGCTGATATTGCAACTGTTCCGTACTCTGTTATCGAGCAGATGACCAAGCATCCGCTTACTGACCAGGGTATCGCCAAGTTCCAGAAGGACTACATCGCAGTATTTGGTGAATAATTCCTCCGGGATTATTACATAACGGTTTGCAAGGCAAACAAACGAATATCATAATGAGTGGCAATCAGAATATGATTGCCACTTAATTTCAGACTATTGGGAGGTACAACATGAGTGCAATTGATACTATGTCCGTAAACGCAATCCGCGTTCTTGCTGCTGATGCCGTACAGAAGGCGAAATCCGGTCATCCGGGTCTTCCGCTTGGCAGCGCAGCAGTTGCTTATGAGCTTTGGGCAAATGAGATGAAGCATAATCCGGCTAATCCGGACTGGCCGAATCGTGATCGTTTCATTCTTTCCGGTGGACACGGTTCTACCCTGCTTTATTCTTTATTACATTTATTCGGCTACGGTCTTACGAAGGAAGACCTGATGCAGTTCCGTCAGCTGGATTCCCTGACTCCGGGTCATCCGGAGTATCGTCATACCAGAGGCGTTGAAGCAACGACCGGACCGCTTGGTGCAGGTATGGCAATGGCTGTCGGTATGGCAATGGCAGAGGCACATCTTGCTGCGAAGTTCAACAAGGAAGGCTTCCCGGTTGTTGACCACTTCACCTATGTACTTGGTGGTGATGGCTGTATGATGGAGGGTATTTCCTCTGAGGCATTCTCTCTTGCGGGAACCCTTGGCCTGAGTAAGCTTATCGTATTATACGATTCCAATAAGATTTCCATCGAAGGAAGCACTGACATTGCGTTTACCGAGGATGTGGAAGGCCGCATGAAGGCATTCGGTTTCCAGACGCTTACCGTAGAAGACGGAAACAACCTGGAAGAGATTGGAAAGGCAATCCGTGCTGCACAGGCAGAGACCACGAAGCCGTCCTTCATTATCTGTAAGACCCAGATTGGATTTGGCTGTCCGGCAAAGCAGGGTAAGGCAAGCGCACACGGCGAGCCGCTCGGCGACGAGAATGTAGCAGCATTAAAGGAAAACCTTGGCTGGCCGTCCCAGGAGCCGTTCTTTGTACCGGATGAGGTATATGCAAACTACAAGGCAATCGCTGCGAAGAAGGCAGAGGATGAAGCTGCCTGGAACAAGCTGTTCGCAGAGTACTGTGCAAAGTATCCGGAGATGAAGAAGGCATGGGATGACGAGTTTAATCTCGACATTGCAAAGTCCTTAATTGATAACGAAGAGTTCTGGGCATTCGAGGATAAGCCGGAAGCAACCAGAAACCTTTCCGGAGTTGTGCTGAACCGCTTAAAGAACTACGTTCCGTCCTTAATCGGTGGTGCAGCAGACCTTGCTCCGTCTACGAAGACCTACATGAAGGATATGGGGGATTTCTCGAAGGAGAACTATGCAGGCCGCAACCTTCACTTTGGTGTAAGAGAGCTTGCAATGGCAGCAATCGGAAACGGTATGACCTTACATGGTCTTCGTGCATTCGTTTCCACCTTTTTCGTATTCTCTGATTATGTAAAGCCGATGGCAAGACTTTCCGCTATCATGAAGATTCCGACCATCTACGTTCTGACGCATGACAGTATCGGTGTAGGTGAGGATGGACCGACCCATGAGCCGATTGAGCAGCTTGCCATGCTTCGTGCAATGCCGAACTTCAATGTATTCCGTCCGGCAGACGCAACTGAGACCATCGCAGCATGGTACTCCGCAGTAACCTCTAAGGAGACTCCGACGGCTCTCGTATTAACCAGACAGAACCTTCCGCAGCTTCCGGGTTCTTCAAAGGAAGCATTAAAGGGTGGTTATATCATTGCTGATTCTGCAAAGGCTGTTCCGGATGCAATCCTCATTGCTTCCGGTTCCGAGGTTTCTCTTGCCTGTGACGCAAAGGCAGAGCTTGCAAAGGAAGGCGTTGATGTTCGTGTCGTTTCCATGCCGTGTATGGATATCTTCGAGCAGCAGAGTGCAGAGTACAAGGAGAGCGTACTTCCGAAGGCAGTTCGTAAGAGAGTCGCTGTTGAGGCACTCATCGACTACGGCTGGGGCAAGTATGTCGGCTTAGACGGTGCTACCGTAACCATGACCGGCTTTGGTGCATCCGCTCCGGCAAATACTCTGTTTAAGAAGTTTGGTTTCACGGTTGAGAACGTTGTTGCTACCGTAAAGGGCATTCTGTAAGAAATAGATTATTCGGCACATACGTTTTGATTAAAGAGAGGATTCG
Organism: uncultured Clostridia bacterium; assembly: GCA_945622055.1. Taxonomy (GTDB): domain Bacteria; phylum Bacillota; class Clostridia; order Lachnospirales; family Lachnospiraceae; genus SIG307. The sequence continues at coordinate 9,278 of CALZBV010000034.1, read as the reverse complement.
TAAAACGGATCCTCTTTTAACGATATGCCGGTATAAGAGGGAGGAGCAGAATATGGATGAAAAAGAGGTCTATGTTTTTCCGCATCAGGCAAAAGCAAAACTGAAGGCTGCAAAGCAGGCACAGGTTCCGGTATATATTTTTGGGATGACCGGGTTTGGTAAAAGTGCGCTTATTCGGAATTACCTTGGAAAAAAGAAATATATTCTCTTTGATGCTGCCTCCTCTCCACTGACGATGCTGGAGATAAATCAGGAGGTAAAGGACACTATCCTGGTAGTAGATAATCTACAGTATGCGGACAATGATTATCTTCGGGAAAAAATACGCGGCCTTCTGAAACGAAGGGATATCTGGCTTATTTTTCTTTCACGCTGTCGCTGTCCGGACTGGCTGTTGGACGAATATCTGATAAAATCGCGCTTTGTAACCATAACGGAAGAGGAGCTTATGCTGAACCGGGAGGAAACGCTGGAGGTTCTTTCCGAATATGGATTGGGGGAGATACGTACCGATGAGGCAGATGAGATTTATCGAATCTGCCGCGGTCATGGACTCGCACTCTATATTTTAAGCGGTCTGATGCTGGAGCAGGGAGAGAGCCAGAAAAAGGCTTATGTATGGAACAGTGACATTTGTGTAAATACACAGAGGATTTTGTGGGACTATTTTGAAAAAAATGTATACAGCCAATGGGACAGTGATTTACAGAGATTTGTCATGGAGCTCAGCATTGTGGATGATTTTACAAAGGAGCTTGCGCAGGAAATTACAGGAACCGAATATGTGGGAAAATATATCAACCGGGCACAGGAGGTAGGCAATTTTCTTCGATATGAAGATGGAACCTATCGTTTTGAAGAAAATGTCATTCTGAGCATGCGGCGGCGGATGGAGCTGTGGTATTCGCGCAGGAAAATTAATGAGCTATATTACAATGCAGGGCGTTACTTCCGCAGAAAAGGAAATGTGAAGAAAGCCCTGGATATGTTTGAAAAAAGTGAAAATACCAGCCAGATTACGGAGATTCTTGTGGAAAATGCGAAGGTAAATCCGGGTGCAGGTCATTTTTTCGAGTTAAAGGATTATTATTTCCGGCTTAGTGAAGAACAGATTAAGGATAGTACTGAGCTGATGGTCGGTATGTGTATGCTGCATTCCCTCATGATGAACGGGGAACAAAGTGATTACTGGTATAACTGTCTTGCGGAAAAAAAGGAGAAGGTGTCCAGGCACGAAAAAAAAGTGGTGCGGGATTGGCTTTGTTATCTGGATATTGCGCTTCCGCACCGGGGAAGTGAGAATGTTGCCAGCCTTATTTCAAATACAGCAAAGCTGCTGATTAGCCGTGAGGTAAATATACCTGAGTTTGCGATTACGTCGAATCTTCCGTCCCAGATGAACGGTGGAAAGGATTTTTGCGAATGGAGTAAAAGGGACCGTGAGTATGCCAAAACCTTAGGAAAAGCGGTGAGTCTTGTATTTGGAAAGCAGGCTTCCGGTATGGTGAATCTTGCACTTGCGGAGAGCTTTTTGGAAAAGGGTGAATCAGACTACGAGGTCATGCGAATGCTTTCTCTCGGTCAGATGGCGGCGCAGGCAAAGGGGAATATGGAGCAGTGCTATGTTGCGGTCGGACTGACGGCCTGGCTTCATATCATCAATGGGCACATCGAAGATGCAGAGGCTATTTTGCTCGATTTTAAAGAAAATGCAAACGAAGCCGGGGCAGTCAAGCTGATTCCGGACATTAACCGTTTTCTCGGTCTGATCAGCCTTTATCGCGGGGATAAGGAAGAAGTCCGCAGCTGGATGAGCGGTGCACCGGATGAAAACAGGGAATTTTTCTGTATGCTGCGGATGCAGTATCTGCTTAAGGTTCGTGTTTATATCCAGTATGAGAAATATGAGCAGGCATTTATGCTGCTGCAGAAGCTTCGCTATTATGCTGAAAAGGCAAAGCGAACCTATTTGAAGATGGAATGTGAACTTTTGCAGTCAATTCTGGAATACCGTACGGGACAGGAGTGTTATGCAGTGAATTTTCAGGCATTTCTGAAGCATGCACAGGAGTATCATTTTGTTCGTATTGTTTCCAGAGAGGGAGCTGCCGTGCAAAAACTTTTAAAAGCCCAAAAATGGGAGGTTTCCGACGATGCATTCTTTAAGCAGGTCTGTGCCGAAACAGACCGTGTCGCAAAGGCATATCCGGGATACCTCAGTACAGTTTCCGGAACCGAAGAGGCAATTACCGGAAATGCGCTTGCGGTGCTTAGGTATCAGGCAGAGGGGCTTTCCTATGAGGAAATCGGGCAGGAGCTTGGAATTACCAGGGCAACGGTAAAGTACCACAGCACCGAAAATTATCGTAAGCTTGGTGTAAACGGAAAGGCAGCTGCGATTGCTGAGGCAAGAAAACGGCATATTATTTAGGGAAGCTGCGGCTGCCTCCTTTGGGGAGACGGTTTTATTTCAGATTCATTCTCTTTTGCAGCAGTTCAGGATCCTGTGCGTATTCCAGGGCAACCCGGTCGCTGATGACGCCTCTCTTATAGAGGTCTAAAAGACTTGCGTCCATGGTTATCATTCCCTCACTTCTGGACTGGGAAATGACGCCATCGATCTGATGAATCTTGGATTCCCGGATCATGTTTTTAATTGCCGGTGTTAAAAGCATGATTTCAAAGGCAGGAACAACGGTACCGTTCAGGGACGGAACGAGCTGCTGGGAAATAACTGCCTGCAAAACCATAGAAAGCTGAACGGCAATCTGGTGCTGCTGATTCGGCGGAAAGGCGTCGATGATACGGTCAATTGTGTTTGAGGCACCAATCGTATGGAGTGTGGAAAGAATCAGGTGTCCGGTCTCTGCAGCAGTCATGGCAACACTCATAGTCTCATGGTCGCGCATTTCGCCGAGCAGAATCACGTCCGGACTCTGGCGCAGGGATGCACGAAGCGCAGTGATATAGCTTTCCGTGTCGGTTACGACCTCACGCTGGGAAACTATGCTTTTTTTGTGGAAATGCAGGTATTCCAGAGGATCCTCCAGTGTGATGATGTGGGCCTGCCGGCTGGAATTAATATGGTCAATCATGCTGGCCAGGGTAGTGGATTTACCGGAGCCTGCCGGACCGGTAATCAGAACAAGGCCTTTTTTCAGCTCAGACAGTCCCATGAGGATTTCCTTTGTTTTTGGTGGGAAGCCAAGCTGGTCCGCATTTGGAATGGAAAAGGTAATGACGCGGATGACGGCGGAGAGGGAACCACGCTGTTTGTAGGCATTGATACGAAAACGCGCTACGCCCGGAATTGCAAATGCAAAGTCGTCGTCACCGTTTATTTCAAGCTTTGACAGGTCGCGGTTTCCGGCCATACGGTAAATCTCGCGGAGAAATTCGGCGGTGTCTGCCGGCATCAGCTTTGCATCGTTTTCATTGATGAGCTGGCTGTGCAGCTTGTAAGAGAGCGGAAGTCCTGCGATGATAAAAATGTCAGAGGCTCCCAGCTTTGTAATTTTTGCTAAAAGTTCGGTTATGTCCATGATTGTAAAGTTCCTTTCTGAAATAGGGCTAAAAAAGAAGTCCGCTGTTTTGCTGTATGGTATCTTATTTGTCCGGATACGTGAGAAGCTCCGTTTTATAGGAGGTAATGGTAAACAGGGAATCGGATGTGTCAGGGTAGCGGGTATTCAAAACTACCACGAGATTTTCCCTTGTGTTTACCGGTACTGCAAAGGAAATGCTTACGGCATCTGCTTCCCTTGTAATGGTATATTCAGAAGAATCTGAAAGAGCATCCGCAACAGAGGAAAGATACTCCGATTCTTTTCCGTGTGTTTCATAACACTGAAAGAAAAGACGGTCCAGAGTCTGAAGCTTTTCTTCTGCAGTGCTGCAGGCGTCGTAGTAGCTCTGCTTCCGTTCCGCTGTCTGCAGGGAAAGACTGTAATCCGACTGGGCAGTGGAAAAGGAGAGTGCTGCAAAAGCGACCAGACAGAGCAGGACGAAGGTTACCAGGATAAGTGATGTGCCGACGGTTACGCCGGCCTTTTTCTTATTCTTAGCGTTCATTTGTCCTCCTTGTCTGCCCGGGAAACCGGATTTGGCCGGTAGAGCGAAAGTGTATAGGTCTGAATCAGCGTGTCCTCCGTGTATTGGTAGAGAGGCTCCTGCTCCGTACGGAGGCGACCTGCTCCAAGAAAATCAAAGCGGAGCGTTGCAGTAGTCATCTGATTCCTGGTTTCAAGGAAAAGCGTCATGCGGTATTCGGCCGCATCGGACGTGCAATTTTGAAAATCCTTGTCAAAAAAGACAAGGAAAGCAGGGTCGGAGGAATTCCCGTAATCTGAAAGAAGAGCGCCACGGGTACTCGTTTCACGGAAGGAATACCAAAGTCCGAGCTCTGAAAGCAGCTCCTTCGGCTGTGTCTGGGTCGAGGAACGAAGCAGAGAGGTCACGGTTTCTGCTTCTGTTACGGAAAATTGAAGCTCCTTTGCCTGTTTTTCCTTCAGATGTGTCCGGACAAACAGCTGTGTGCAGACGGCAGCTGTGAGGGAAAACAGCAGGATGGAAAGGATGATTTCCATCAGGAAAAAGGAATTACGGGAGGGTCTATTCATGGGAGGCACCTCCTTGTTCCACGGCACAGCGTGGTGCAATGCAAAATTCAGTGGAACTGCCCGTCCGGTCGGTTATGCAAAAGGAAAACAGGGTCCCCTTTTGGCGGACGGAAAAATCATTCAGGGCAAGCACCGGTGTACCGTCAGCTTTATGAAATTCGGTGGTTGCTTTCAGAGTGATTTCGCGAAGGCAGCCATCAAAAAAATAAAGATAGGTATAGTAGGTATCCGTCTGTACCCTCGTGGCAAGGCGAAGGGCAGAAACACCATCTGCCGTGACAGCGGAAACGCAGTTTTCACTGTCATTTTTTTGTACCTTTTCGGAAATATAGGCAACTGCAGTGCGCTTTATGAAGTTTTCCTCTGCCCCGGCCACGGTCTTTTTGTAAATCCGCGCACCGAACAAAATAACGAACAGTGCACTGATTAGAAAAACACCGAACAGAGCAAGCAGGAATAGGATATCTATGTTGGATTTATCCCGTTTGACAGCATTCATGGCATTACCTCTCAAGAATATAAAACGTAGGCATAATGTTGGCTCCGATGTATTCGTAATTGACAAGAAAATGGTTCCGGTCATAGGTCAGTCCGTAATGCTCCTGCAGGTAGGAAAGTGACGGCGGATAGCTGCCCTCCACTGCATAGCAGTGGGAAATATCACGCAAAAGGGCGTCCTCTAAAAGCTGTCGTTCATTTAACATCCGGCTTTCAGAAAGGGCAGAGGTTCCGTAGAGGAACAGACCCAGGACCAGAAGGAAAGCCAGTGCGGAGCCCGGAATCAGAGACTTTATTTTATCTTTCAGGCGTGGTTTGCTAAAACGGTTCATGGGGGACCTCCTTAACCGATGCTGGACATGATGCCCATAAGCGGCATAATCACGGACAACAGAATGAGGCAGACAACAATGGAAAGCAGGATGACAAGCGTAGGTTCCAGCACAGAAACCGTGTTGTTCATGGATTTTTCAATTTCATTGTCGTAGTTGTCTGCAATTTTGCGGAAAACCTGCTCCACAGAACCGGTGGTAAATCCGATACCAATCATTTTGGAATACATATTATTAAATATACCGGCAGCTGCCAGAGCCTTCGGGAAGGATACCGGAGCAGTGGTTTCATCCCCCTCCATCAGCCTGCGGCATTCCTGCAGCTTTTTGCTCATCTGCGGATTGTCAACCAGACGGTCCACAAGCTCCAGACTTCTTTCAGTTTCCAGACCGGAAGAAAGCGTAATCGCCATACCGGAAGCAAAACGGGCGGCACAGATTTTACTGAACAGCCCCTTTGTCAGGAAAAAGCCGGAGCAAAAGGAAGAAAACAATTTTCTTCCGGCAGCAGTTTTCATAAAGAAGATAAAGCCGAACACAAAGAGCAGAAGAAGACCGATAAAAAATACGGAATAAGCGGTCAGCGTATTGCCAAGCTGTAACAGGGTAAGTGGAAATCCGGTCAGGCCGGTTCCAAGCTGGACAAAAACCTGCTGGAAAATCGGAAGCACCTTGATGACCAGAACAACGATGACGGCAAGCATCATAAAAATGATTAAGAATGGATAGGTTACGGCGCTTTTGATGTTTTGCGCAAGCGATTCCTCACGGGAATAGTGGTAAACGAGGGAGTCCATGACCTCGTCCAGCTTTCCGGAGGCATTTCCGAGCTCAATCATGTGAAGAGCGTAAGGCGGAAATACCCCGGAGGCTTCCAAAGCCTCCGTAAAGGAGCAGCCGTCATTACATTTGTCTGCAATCGGGCGAAGAATTTCTTTTCCGGCCTGCGAAACGGAATCCTCCAGCATAAGGTCAATTCCGGCAGCGGGTGTCAGACCTGCTTTTAAGACCATGGACATATGGTCGCAGAACATAATCAGTTCCTGATTGCTAAGCATTTTCTGTTTTTTCATAAAAACCTCCCGTGGTCAGTAGGTATAAAGTGTCTGATAGTTGGAACCATCTCCGATAAACTTTTTCAAAGACTCCGAAGAGCTTTGGTTGGCGGCGAAGGTGGGGTCCATAAGTGACCAGGACTGCCCGTCAAACCGGATCATACCATCAATCCAGCCGATGTCTTCGATATAGGTGCTAATCCATGCATGATAAGCGGAGCCCGCATAGCCAATCTGCAGGCGGGTCGGAATGGACTGGCTCCGCAGCATGCCCGCAAGAAGCGCCGCGTAATCAAAGCAGATGCCTTTCTTTGTTTCCAGAACCTCGTCGATATCAGGAAGATAATTGTATGCAACCGTTTCGGCCTCCTCCGTGTCGTATGTGATATTGGCAGTGACATAATGATAAATCCTGCTCACCACCTCCAGGTCGCAGGTGGCATCTTCGGCGAGAGAAGATGCCAAAATCACTGCCTGCGAGCGCTCGGAAAAGTTCACATACATATTGGGATACAGAAACGGCAGAAATTCATTTTCCAGGGCAGCCTCAAAAGAGCCCTTAAAGGCGGTTGCATATTGATCACCGGAAATATTCTCGAACAGGGAAAGCTCATAAGCACCATTTCCACCGGATACCGGAAGGCAGGTGGGACGATTGGTCAGGTTGTAGGTATATTTTATCCGGTCAGGACCGGTCACCTGGAGCTTTACCTTTGGGTTTGAGCCAAGGTAGGTAACGTAGTAATAACCATTTTGTACATTGGAAATGTCTATCGTTACGCTTTCATTTCCCAGCGTTTTTTCACCTGTGGCGCTCTGGACCGGAAGAGTTCCAAACTGCTTCCGAAGCGGCATAGCGGCGACCCGGTCAATCTGTTCCTCCGTTTTTGAGGAGGGGGCCTTCGTCGGGCTATGGACTCCGGACTTTGCACAGCCTGCAGGGAAAATCGAGGCAGATAAGGCAATCAATACAAGCAGGCGCACAAGAATGCGGCTGCAGGAAAGGATGTCTTTTTTCCACCGGGACATAGAAGTCTCCTTATAAATAATTCATAGATTTTTGGAGCTTTCCTGTGAAACATTCATATTCTGTAGGAAAGCCTTCCCATCGAATAGGAAATCGCGTCCTATTTGTTCCATTATAAGACATTATCCCAAAAAAAGAAAGAAGAAGTGTAAAGAAAGGAAAACAACGAATATATTAATAAAAATGAGAAAATCGATATGGAAAAATTCCAAAATTAGTAAGCAGAACTATCCGAACGGATAGTGTACTTTCCAAAATAAATGTGTTATACTGCTGACAGTATGACGTATTATGCGGAAAAATGTTACAAAAGTGATACATTTTGCGAAAAATATTGCGATTTCTTTTTTTGTATGATATGCTAAGACAAAATAATAGGTAGAAAGTCTCATTGACAGTTATTGGAAAGGGGAAGAGACAGATGAGTAAGAAAGTAAACGATGTGTTGAAGGGAGTAGCAGGAATTGGCGTAGCACTTGGTGGAGCCAGTGTGATGCAGGATGCAGAGCTGGTGTTTGCGACAGAGCTTAGTCAGGACACAGAAGAATCCGGGCTTACGGGCAGCAACAGTACAGAGACGCTGGAAGATGCAAGAGTTACAGAACTGCTTGCCGAGATAGCTCAGAAGAGACTTGATGTACAAAAGTCAATCGAGAAATCGAGAAACAGCGGTCTTGAGAAGATTGCCAATTACCGGCCTATGGATGCATTAACTAAGCTGCTCGTTGAGTACAGAATCCGTACTACAGAGCCGGAGGGAATCGAAAATATCTCGTTTTCCGATTGGGAGAGTAAATCGGGACTGAATAACTACCTGAAGGTAACTTATACCACGAATGCTGAGGAGAAGGTAGAGTTTTTTGACTATGTAATGGTTGATGCGAATGGACAGAGATTTCAGGATGAGCTTTCCTTCAGCGCAGCCGAATCGGATCATCTCCTCGTTGTGCGGAAAACACCGGAATTTTGGTACAAGGTCAATTCAGACGGAACGCGTACTCATTATGTAAATGGTGTTGAAGTTACAGAAGTCGAATTCGTCAGCACCGCAACAGCTGAAGTAAAGGGAGAGTACTTCATTTCTGAGAACGATTTACCTTCTGCTCCTTTCGAAGTATCGCAGGAGGATGCGGTAAGTGAGAACGGTACGGGTGAGCTTTTGCAGGAAATCAGAAGTCTTCAGGAAAGTATTGCACTCAAGGGAACCACGAACGTTTCTTATCGTAAGCTTGACAGACTTGCAAACCTTATGGTGGAATATAAGATCAGAACCATGGGAGAAGTCAGCGATCTTCAGTTCTCCTCCTGGGTATCCACAAACAAAGAAAGCAACAATGTTTGCGTCTCCTTCAGAGATTCAGAGGGAACCTTTAATACAATTTACTACGATTATGTGATTGCAGATGCCGAAGGCAATATCCTGAAGGACAGTGAACACAACAAGGGTGAGGCCGATCACGTCATCGTTGTTCAGAAAACAGCACTTTTTAATTACACCATTGATAAAGAAGGACAATATACCTACTTCCTGAGAGGGCAGAAATATGATGACAGCAAGATACGGTTCGTGAGTGTAGACGGAGAAAGTATAAAGGGTGCCAGCTACTTCTCTGAAACAGAACTCGGAGCACTGCCGGGGGAAGAGGAAGGAAGCGAAAACGAGTCTGAGAGCGAGAGCATGAGTACGAGCCAGAGCACGAGCGACAGCACGAGCACGAGCGACAGCACGAGCACGAGCGACAGCACG
>CALZBV010000033.1 GCA_945622055.1 uncultured Clostridia bacterium | reverse complement strand
ATCTTCGGGCCTCCCGGATATCCGAGCCCGATAGCACGCGCAACCTTATCAAACGCCTCTCCTGCAGCATCATCATGCGTGCGTCCGAGAATTTCATATTCTCCATAATCTGATACCTTAACCAGATGCGTATGACCGCCGGAAACAACGAGACAGAGAAACGGTGGCTCCAGCTCTTTATTCTCAATATAGTTAGCAGAAATATGTCCTTCAATGTGATGTACACCAATGAGTGGCTTTCCGGAAGCATAAGCAAGTGCCTTCGCATGTGCAACACCTACCAAAAGAGCTCCTACAAGCCCCGGTCCATATGTGACTGCTACTGCATCTACCTCCGAAAGCTCCATACCTGCTTCCTTTAGTGCCTGATCCACAACAAAATTAATTCGTTCGGTATGCTTTCTGGAAGCAATCTCCGGAACAACTCCGCCATACAGCGTATGAATATCAATCTGAGAAGAAATCACATTAGACAACGCAGTTCTTCCATCCTCAACCACTGCTGCCGCAGTCTCATCACACGAGGATTCAATTGCCAGAATTCTCATCGTTTCTCGGTCCTTTCTATCAATCATTTGCTTTCTTCGGAAATAGCCTCTTCCGTTTTCCAACCAAGTATTTTATACCGGTCGTTCTTATCCCGGCGAAGAATCAGCTTCCGATAACTGTTTCCACTTCCATTGCTGCTTCTGCATGCAAACTGCACCATGACAGAGGCATAGGAAGTACCGTCAATTTCCCACTTTTCGATATTGCTTGCTTTTTCAACCACGTAACCGGTAAACACAAGCTTCTTTTCCGTTGCAGCCAAAAGCTCTGCTTCTGTTGCCAAAAGCAGCTGCTCATACGGGTTGATTGCGGCAAACTCGTCATCAAACAGCTGCCGTTCCATGTGAACCAGTGCTTCCTTCTGCTCCTTTGTAGTATCTGACTTGTACAGGCACTCTACAATGCCGCAATAAAGCTCTGCAACAGAATACGGTGTCGGAGGATAGGTGGTGTCCAGATTACGCTCTAATATTTTCGCTGCAAGCGTCTTCTCAGCTTTCTTTTCTTTTCCGCCCGTGCGGTCAATATACGCATACAGCGCAACAATCAGACAGGCCAGAACCAGAACAAGCGTGATTGTTTTCACTCTCTAACTTTTTCCCATACTCCTTCACCTCCTAAGCTTACTCGTTTTTATCAAATTCCAGAACGACTGTCTTTCCGTCCCTTCCGGTATAGGTTTCCGGAAATATCTTTCTCACCTTCGGTAAAAATTCCTCCGGATGAATGAGCGACGGACTGAAATGTGTCAGCCAGAGTGCACCTGCATTTGCCTCCTTCGCAAGGCTGGCCGCCTCATAAAAGGTCATGTGCTTATGCTCTAACGCCTTTGCATGCTTGTCATCCTCTCCATACATTCCCTCACAAATAAATAAATCCGAATCCTTTGCATGCTCGGCAATTGACTTCGTCGGTCTTGTATCCGTTGTATACGTCAGACGGATTCCACGGCGTTCCGGCCCAAGAACAAGCTCCGGCGTAAACACACGGTCTCCCTCTGTGATAATCTCACCCTTCTGCAGACGGCTCCAGAAACGCTGCGGAACCTCATTTTTCTGCGCAAGCTCCGGAAAAAAGCGGCCGCCACGTCGCACCACAATGGAATAGCCATAGCAGGTTACGTTATGATTTACCTTAAAGGCTTCAATCTCATAATCATTGATGTGAATTGTTTCTTCATTTTCCGTAATCTCGTGAAATACGAGCGGAAACGGCAGCTCCGGAGCAATTATCCGCAATGCTCCGACGACACGCTCCAGTCCCTTCGGTCCAATCAGCGTTACCGGCTCCGTACGCTCTGCATTTCCCATGGAAAGCAGCAGTCCCGGCAATCCGCTGATATGATCCCCGTGGTAATGCGTAAAGCAAATCACGTCAATCCCGTGAACGCTCCAGCCCTTTTCCCGAAGAGCAATCTGAGTGCCTTCTCCGCAATCAATCAGCAGACTGCTTCCGTTCAGCCTCGTCATAAGAGCAGTCAGCCAACGATTCGGAAGCGGCATCATTCCGCCGGTTCCAAGCAAACATACTTCCAGCATACTCACCCTGATTCCGCATTATTTGCGGAACTTTCCTTTCAAATAACCTCCTGTTTTATCTCTATCCTAACAGGTATCTTAAACGTCTTTATCCACTTGTTGTAACAGTCCTCACACAGAATAATGTGATGACATTCCAGATCTCTTCCGGAAAAATAGCCCCATTCCTTATGAATGTGAACCGCTTCCTCCGTCCTCTGACCTTTTGGTTCTCCGTCAAGAACCTTTGCGCAGCAATTACATACCTGCGGTACTGTCATAGTTCCACTCCTTTCATTCCCCGTACTTCATTATAACGTAAGGGAAACCCTTTGAATAGTGGAAAAAACTGTATTACGAAAGCACATAATGCATCAGTACAGCGTTTTCTTTCGGTTGGTCATAATAGTTCTTCCGAATCCCGGTCTCACAAAACCCAAACGACTGATAAAGCGTTCGTGCCGGCGTATTTCCTTCCCTGACCTCTAAAAAGACATCACCCACACCACGTTGTTTTCCCTCTTCCATACAGGCTGAAAGAAGCATTTTTGCAATTCCGCGTCTTCTGGCTTTTTCTTCGGTACATACAAAAACAATATCTGCCTCCGGTCCCATGCAAAGCAGTCCACAGTACCCAAGTATATTTCCATTTTCAGAACATACATAAATCACATAATTCGAATCGGAGGCAGCCTTTTGGAGAGACTCGGCACTCCATGGCTGAGAAAAATACCGCCGCTCCATTTCAGATATCTGTAAAATATCAAAAGCCTCCATTTTTCTAATCTCAGGCTCCATCTACTTTGCCTCCGCTGCGCACTTTTCCTGCTCCTCGCGTTCCCGCTCTGCCTGGGATTTGCGAAGATATACCGGCGCAAACGCTGCCGCGGAAATCACACAGACCTCAGAATCCGGTACTGTTTCGGAAAGCTTTGAAAGGTCCGTCGCCTTCTTTACAACGGAAAGTGCGCAGGCAGCCACCGAAGCGGCACTCTGCCGGCTCTGATGAAGCGGCGCAAGATAATACGGAACATTTGTCCTGTCGCAAAGCACAGTACGATATGCATCCATACCATCACCAAGATAAATAACCGGCTGACCGTACCGGTTGACCTTTTCAATGATTTCCTCCACAGAAACCGCAAGCTGTCCGGTCAGGCTGTCCATGCATTCCTTTTCCTTATTCCAGCGATACAGACCCGTATATACCTGCGCTCTTCTTGCATCCATCAGTGGGCAGATAAGCGCATCACTCCCTGCAAAATTCCAGGCAAGCGCAAGCGTTGTCGGCACAGAAATCAGCGGAAGCTTTAATGCCTGTCCCAGTCCCTTCGCAGTAGCCGAACCGATTCGAAGTCCGGTAAACGAACCCGGTCCCGCCGTTACTGCAATCGCAGACAGCTCCGAAAGCTCTGTCTCAGTCATTTCAACGATTTCCTGAATCATCGGAAGAAGTGTCTGCGAATGTGTTTTTTTGTAATTGGTCGTGTATTCCGCCAAAACGGAAGTTTCTGTCACAATTGCAGCCGAAGCCACAAGCCCCGAACTGTCCATCGCCAAAATCTTCATGAAAGCCTCCACGTAGCTATTTTATCGTAATCTTACGGTACTGTGTACCCTTTTCGGGATTCTTTTCAATTACAATCCGCATTGCATTTTCCGGAATCAGCTCCTCAATAAGCTCTGCCCACTCAATCATGCAGGCTCCCTGTCCGTAAACATAGTCTTCATAGCCGATTTCATACATTTCCTCCGGATCTGCAATCCGATATACATCAAAGTGATAAAACGGGATACGTCCCTGATACTCCTGAACAATGGTAAATGTCGGACTGCTGACCGGCTCCGAAATTCCGAGTCCCGCTGCAAACCCCTTGGTAAACACTGTTTTTCCAACGCCAAGGTCACCGCTTAAGCAGAATACCTCCCCCGGCCCTGCAGCCATTCCAAGCTCTTTTCCAATGGCAAAGGTTTCCTCTGCCGAAAACGTTTCATATTCCTGTCTCATTCTCAATCCTTGCCCGGTTTTCTTTTATAAACCGTTTCGTTCAAATGCCCGGAAAGCATCCTGCGCACCTGTGTTTCACACTCTGAAAACGCACGCTTCGGCCAAATGCAGGCATACACCCTTCCGGTATAAACAAGCAGAAGATGCCTGGTCTCTCTTACCTGAAATACCTGTTCCCAGGTAAAAGCCTCCTTTTCTTCTCCCTGACTCATCTCAATACCCTGCTCCGTCAGGGTATACCCGATTGGATTTTGGAACACCGGATTTTTAGCCTGGCGAAGCGCCTTAAGGTACAGCTGTACCGGGTAAATCACACTAAACAGCATCGCCAGAAGCAGCAGAGCGGCCGACTTCGGAAACGGATCCGTTCCGAGTCCCAAAAAGAAAAATACAAGTGCTCCGACGGTAATCAGTACATTCATTACAAGGGATACCCCACGATAGGAATGCTGCATTAAAAACCGGAACAAATCCATTCCGGTAACCTTTACCGAAAACTTAACCTCTCCCATAGAGTACTCCTTTCCAGGTACTTACAGAATCATTGTCAACTGAATCCGTTTTTTCTGAAGATCCACACTAAGCACCTTCACGTCAACAACATCACCGACACTGACCGCATCTAACGGATGCTTGATAAACCGCTCCTTTGACATCTGGGATACATGAACCAGACCGTCCTGATGTACACCGATATCCACAAAGGCACCAAAATCAATAACGTTGCGGACCGTTCCCTTTAATACCATACCTTCCGTTAAATCCTTCATCTCAAGGACGTCGGTACGTAAAATCGGCTTCGGCATCTCCTCACGCGGGTCACGTCCCGGCTTTTCCAGTTCCTTTACAATATCCATTAACGTAATCTCACCGATACCGAGCTCCTCGGCAAGTGCAGCCTTGTTTTTAATCTGATGACTCAGACCGGAAATTCCTTCTGTTTTTGCGGATTCTGTATTCTTTGCTGCGTTTGTCTTTGTCTTCTTTGCGGATGGTTCCTCACTTACCGCAAAGCCTGCACCACCCATTGCTGCCAGAAGTGCCTGACCCATCGCAGTATTTCCTTTGATTTGCGGTCTTCTCTCTCTTTCCCTGTTCTTCTTTTGTGGCTCTTCTGTTTTGGTCGCACGCTCCGCGCGGTTCTCCCGCTCCTTCTGCTTTGCCTGAACCTCCTTTACGTCTGCTGTGGTATAACCGAGCTTTGCAAGAAGCTTCTCCGCCGCCTCATAGGATTCCGGATGTACACTTGTTGCATCTAACGGATTCTTTCCATCAGTAATACGAAGGAAGCCTGCACACTGCTCATATGCCTTCGGTCCAAGCTTTGCAACCTTAAGAAGCTCCTTACGCTCCGTAAACTTACCGTTTTCTTCACGATATGCAACTATATTTTTTGCAATTGCCTTTGTAATTCCGGATACATACTCCAAAAGCGGTGCAGAGGCGGTATTCAGATCCACACCGACCTTATTTACACAATCCTCTACAACTCCCGAAAGGGTATCCGAAAGCTTTTTCTGGTTCATGTCATGCTGATACTGTCCGACACCGATGGATTTCGGGTCAATCTTTACAAGCTCGGCAAGCGGGTCCTGCAGACGGCGGGCAATAGAAGCTGCACTTCTCTGACCTACATCAAAATTCGGGAATTCCTCCGTTGCAAGCTTACTTGCGGAATATACGGAAGCACCCGCTTCATTCACGATAACATACTGAACCGGAGCCTTGATTTCCTTTAGCAGATCAACAATCACAAGCTCGGATTCTCTTGAGGCTGTACCGTTTCCAACCGAAATCAGTGTAATGTTATATTTTGCAATCAGCTGCTTTAAAACACGCTTTGACTCTTCTACCTTATTCTGAGGGGCGGTCGGATAAATCACAACCGTATCCAGAACCTTTCCGGTCGCATCCACAACCGCAAGCTTACAGCCGGTACGGAATGCCGGGTCCCAGCCAAGCACGGTCTGCCCCGTAATCGGAGGCTGCATCAGAAGCTGTACCAGGTTCTTACCAAATACCCTGATTGCTCCATCCTCGGCCTTCTCCGTCAGGTCATTACGAATCTCACGTTCGATGGCCGGTGCAATCAGACGGTCATAGGCATCCTCGCATGCTGTGTGAAGCAGCCCGTTCGTGTATTCGTTGTCTTCTGTGATTGTCTTTTTCGCAAGAAACTGGTAAATACGCTCCACCGGGGCATTGATTTTAACGGTCAGAAGCTTCTCCGCTTCTCCACGGTTGATTGCGAGAATACGATGTCCCGGAAGCTTATCCAGCTTCTCCTCAAAATCGTAATACATCTCATAAACAGACTGCTCTTTTTCATTCTTCGCCACAGAAGCAATACTGCCCTCTTCCATCGTGAGCTCACGGATATAACGGCGGTAATCTGCATTGTCGGAAATCTGTTCTGCGATAATATCCAGTGCACCTGCAATTGCATCCTTTGCCGATTTCACGGAAAGTGCAGCATCCTCTGCCTCCTTCACATAGGCCTCTGCCGCTTCTTCTGCCGGAGAAGTGGTTTTCTGTGCAAGAATCAGCTCAGCCAGCGGCTCAAGTCCCTTCTCCTTTGCAATTGTCGCACGGGTTCTGCGCTTCGGGCGGTACGGACGGTACAAATCCTCTACCTCTACCATCGTCATGGCAGACAGAATCTGATTCTTTAATTCCTCCGAAAGCTTCCCCTGCTCCTCGATGCTTCCAAGTACCTGCTCCTTCTTCTCCTCAAGATTACGAAGATACGTCAGACGCTCATCCAGATTACGAAGCACCTCATCATTTAATGAACCGGTTACCTCTTTCCGGTAACGCGCAATAAACGGAATTGTGTTTCCCTCATCAATCAGCCGGACTGTAGCCTCCACCTGCTCTAAGCGGATGCCCAGCTCATTTTTTAACTGTTCACAGATGTTCATGTCTTTTCTCCTTATACCACCCTTTGGGCGGGTAATTCTCATTGGCAGGTAATCAAACCATACCAGTTTTAGTTTACCATAAATGCCAAAAAAAACAAGGGCATTCGTAAAACTGCCCTTGTTATAACGCGACTTTTTAATAAAAGGATGAATGAACCGGCTTTTTTAAAATTTAATCTCCGGCATCAGCTCTTCATCCATAATTTCAAGCACCTTAATTAATGTATTGATTTCTTCAGGAGAAAAGCGTTCCTCAATCCGCTTCATTACCGTATCCATGTAATTATAGCTGATATTATAGTAATCCAGGTATTTGTCGGTTACTTCCAGATGAAACTCACGCTTGTCCGTTTCCGACTGTACACGTCGCAGATATCCTTTTTTCACCAGATTGTTTACCTTATAGGCCGCATTCGGGGAAGAAATGTTGGTGATTTCCGCAAATTGAGCCACGGTTGGCTTATTCAGCGCATATATTATCTCCATACAGAAGGTTTCCACGGTTGTCAGAGAGGCTTCTCTGTCCTGCAGGCGTTCAAACACCTTCCGGTAAAAATGCATTTTAAACTTCGTATAAACCTTACTGAATGCGTCCTGTAACATATCTCTGTCTTTCCCTTCAAGCCTTGTGTGCGATTTCTTTTGCTCCAGTTTATCACACTTCACAGTCAATTGCAAATGTCAGTTCTGCACAAACTGCAAGCTGCCCGTCCACATATGCCTCAGCCTTGCCGAAACCGACAGCACCCTTTCTGGCTGTTATCTCGCACCGAAGCTCCAAAACATCCCCCGGAACGACCTGACGCCTGAACTTTGCATTTCGAATTCCTCCGAACAGAACGATTTTCCCTTTGTTTTCCTCCTGGGTCAGTAAAACCACGGCTCCGGTCTGGGCCAGTGCCTCAATAATGAGCACTCCCGGCATCACATGCTTTTGCGGGAAATGTCCCATAAACTGCATTTCATTTGCTGATACACACTTGATTCCCGTTGCTCTTTGCCCCGGCTCGCACGCAATAATCCGGTCAACCAGAAGAAACGGATACCGATGTGGAAGTATTTCCTGAATCTGATTTGAGTTAAGCTCCATTGTTTTCCTCCCTGTCTTTCGTACATTACTTGATTTTCTTAAATACAATCGATGCATTATGTCCGCCGAATCCAAGAGAATTGGACATCGCATAATCTACCTTTGCGTGACGCATTTCATTTGGTACAATATCAAGATCGCATGCTTCATCCGGTACCCGGTAATTAATTGTTGGCGGAACAATATCATTCTGAACAGAAAGCACGGTAATCACTGCCTCAACCGCACCACTTGCTCCAAGGAGATGTCCGGTCATAGACTTTGTGGAGCTTACCATCACATGCTTTGCTGCCTCACCGAACGCAAGTCTGATTGCACAGGTCTCTCCCTTATCATTCAAGGAGGTAGAGGTTCCGTGTGCATTAATGTAGGCAATCTGCTCCGGTAACACGCCACCGTCCTTCATCGCTTTTTTCATACAGGCTGCAGCCATGCTGCCATCCGCAAGCGGTGCCGTTACATGATTGGCATCACAGGTCGCACCATAGCCTGCCATCTCACAGTATATTTTGGCACCTCGCGCTACCGCATGCTCATATTCCTCCAGAACCAGTACGCCTGCACCCTCGCCCATAACAAAGCCGCTGCGCTCCTTATCAAACGGAATGGATGCACGGTTCGGATCGGTCGCAGTGCTGAGTGCTTTCATAGAAGTGAATCCGCCGATTCCGAACGGGGTAATGCTGGCCTCGGAACCACCGCAAAGCATCACATCATGATACCCGTCACGAATCTGGTGAAACGCATCTCCAATTGCATTTGTTGCACTGGCACAAGCCGTTATCACACAGGTACACATCCCGTGAAAACCGTATTTAATTGCGATATGACCTGCTGCCATATTTGCGATTGACATAGGAATAAAATGCGGGGAAACTCGGTCAAAGCCTTTCTCCAGACCTCTCGTACACTCCTCCTGAATCGTTCCCAGACCTCCGATTCCGCTGGAGAAAATGATGCCGCAACGCTCGCTTTCTTCTTCTGAAATCGTAAGGCAGGAATCTGCCATTGCTTCCTTTGCCGCAACAAGCGCAAATACCGTATACGGATCCAGCTTGCGAAGCTCCGATTTGTCAATGTACTCCTCTGCATTGAAATTCTTTACCTCACCGGCTAACGTAACCTTTCGTCCGGTTGTATCATAATGGGTAATCTTATCAATTCCGCACTTTCCCTCCTGCACTGCACTCCACATCTCGGATACACTGTTTCCGACCGGGGTTATTGCACCAAGTCCGGTTACTACTACACGTCTCATATCGCCATACCTCCGTCTACACAAAGCACCTGTCCTGTAATATAGCTGCCGCCTTCCCCTGCAAGAAATGCCACAACATTCGCAATATCCTCCGGCTTTCCCATGTGCCGGAACGGAATGCTCTCAAGCACCTTTTCCCTGACACTCTCGGACATCACGCCCGTCATGTCCGTCTCAATCATCCCGGGTGCAACCGCATTGACCGAGATATGTCTGGAGGCAAGCTCTCTTGCAAGAGACTTTGTCATTCCAATCACTGCTGCCTTACTGGCTGCATAGTTTACCTGTCCAGCATTTCCGAGCACTCCTACCACAGAGCTCATATTAACAATACAGCCGGACTTCTGACGAAGCATGAGCTTAGACACACCGCGCATCATGTAGAAGCTTCCCTTCACATTGACGTCCAGCACCGCATCCATTTCCTCGTTCTTCATGCGCCCGAGCAGATTATCTCTTGTGATTCCTGCATTATTTACCAGAATATCGATTCGGCCATTTCCAAAAGCTGCAGCTTCCGAAATCAGGCGATTGCAATCCTCCGGATTGGCAACATCCGCACGTACCGCAAGCACCCTGGCCTCCTCACAAAGCTTCTTCGTCTGCTCTGCCGCCTCTGCTCCGGACTGGTAGTTAAATACAATGTCTGCACCATCTTTTGCAAGCTTTACACAAATTGCACGTCCGATTCCACGGCTTCCTCCGGTTACTAACGCGATTTTTCGTTCACTCATGCTTCTTCTCCTATCACTCTCTTAAAGTCCCCAACTGTCTCAATTACGTCCACGGTAACCTCAATCCCCATATCCTTTGCCGTTTTTTTCAAAAATCCGGAGACCGCTTTTCCCGGTCCGATTTCAAGAAAGTCAGTATAGCCGGACGCCAGCAGCGTACGCAAATCCTCTTCCAGTCTCACACTGCTTTTTACCTGACGAACCAAGAGCTCCGGAATACTCTCCCCGCCTTCATAGAAGCTTCCGGTTACGTTCATTGCCACCGGAAGCTTTGGCTTTTCAAATGTAATTCCGGCAAACAGTTTTTCCAGACATTCTCCTGCAGGCTTCATATACTTCGTGTGGAACGGTCCGCTGACATTTAAATGAACAAAGCGTCTGACGCCCTCGCCCTTTAAGATTTCTTCTACCGCAACAACCGCTTCTTCGTCTCCGCAAAGCACATACTGTCCCGGACAGTTGTAATTTGCTACGGTTACAAAAGCGTCTCCCGGATATTGCTCACATGCCTTTTCCACAACCTCTGCCTTTGTCCCGATTACCGCGCTCATAATGCAGTGGCAGTCCTTTGCTGCCTCTGCCATGACCCTGCCACGAATTGCAACAATCCGAAGATACTCCTCCGCCGAAAACACCCCTGCCGCATATAACGCACCATATTCTCCGAGGCTGAGTCCGCAGGCAGCTTCTGGTGTAACCCCGTGTTCCGCCAGAAGCTTTGTTATACCTGCCGCAAATGCAGCCATACAGCCCTGCGTGTATTCCGTCCGGGAAAGCTCCGTAAGCGGACCTTCCATCATCAGCTTCTTAAAATCAAACGGGAGACTAAGCTCGTCCCAAAAGGAACGAAAGCTGTCATAGGTTTCATAGAAATCCTTTCCCATACCTACCTTCTGGCTTCCCTGACCAGCATATAAAAATACTTTTTTCATGCCATTGCCTCCTTGTACTCTCCCATGATTTCTCCAATCAGCTCTGCTACCGGAACAATTTTGTTGACCCTTCCGGCATTACTCCCGGAAAAAAACAGCCCCTCTTCCCAGTTGCCGGAAACAGCAGCAATCAATGCACGGCTGATACAGTATGGGATTTCTGTTCCTTTCTTACAGGCCGTCAGACAACCGTTACACTTTAGGGCAATGTACTTTTCACCCCTTGCAAGCTTTTCTAACAGCGGACTTTTGATTGCTCTTGCCGGCATTCCGACCGGACTCTTTACAATCTGAATATCATCTTCCTTTGCACAAACGATTGCTTCCTTCATCCTGCGTGCAGCATCGCATTCCTCTGTTGCAATAAAACGGGTTGCAATCTGCACACCGGCAGCACCTGCGCGCATCAGCCGTGCCATATCCCTGCCGTCAAATACACCACCACCGACAAATACAGAAATATCTCCTGCAACCGCAAGCGTTTCAGAGAGAATTTCCTCATTGCTTTTTGCCGTATCCGCCAAAAGCTCTTCCTCAGAAAATCCAAGATGGCCTCCGGCACCGCTGCCCTCAATAACAAGCATTGCGGGTTCTTCCTGATAACGAGTGCGGTAATGACGCAGTAAAAGCTTCGCTGCACGTGCACTGGAAATAATCGGTGCAAACAGGGTCTTCGTACCCCTTACAAATTCCGGCAGCGACAGCGGAAGTCCCGCACCGGAAAAAATGATATCCGCACCTGCCTCAGCGGCACAGCGGCAGGTCTCCTCATAGTGAGACACCGCCGTCATAATATTGACTCCAATCATTCCTTTCCCACAGGCAATTTCCTTTGCACGAAGTATTTCACGCTTTAATGCCCGTAAATTCGCGACAACCGGATTGGCCTCAAAATCCGGCTCCCGGTAACCTGCATTTACCGAACTAATCACACCAATGGCACCACAGCGTGCCACTGCTCCGGCAAGGTTCGCCAAAGAAACACCAACGCCCATGCCACCCTGGATAATCGGCACCTCCAACTCGTGGTTTCCAACTCTCATTTCACATTATTCCTCTCCTGCAAACTGTGTCTTCATCACCTTCGCACAACCTTCCGAAAGCTCTGCAAAAATTTCAGCAATGCTCTTGATTTCCTTAAGCTGCCCTGCAACCTGTCCTGCCATCAGGGAACCGGTCTTAACATCACCCTCAAATACCGCTCTTCTCAGTGCGCCAAGCGTATATTTTTCCAGCTCCATTTTATCTGCACCGGCTTTTTCCTGCTTTATGTATTCTCTCGCCATGGAATTTTTCAAAATACGCACCGGCGTTCCGGCAATACGTCCGGTAACAACCGTATCATTGTCCTTTGCCTTTAATACGGCCTCCTTATACGCTTCATGAATCGGACATTCCTTTGAAACAAGCAGACAGGTTCCAAGCTGCACACCGATTGCACCAAGTGCAAAAGCTGCTGCAAGCTGGCGTCCGTCCGCAATTCCACCAGCTGCAATCACCGGAATGGAAACTGCATCCGCAACCTGCGGAACCAGTGTCATCGTCGTCATTTCTCCGACATGACCGCCGCTCTCCGTACCTTCTGCAATAACCGCATCTGCACCGCAGCGCTCCATTTTAACAGCCAGAATCGTACTGGAAACGACCGGAATTACAATCATTCCGTGCGCCTTCCACAGCGGCATGAACTGTGCCGGGCTTCCTGCACCGGTCGTTACGATTTTTACCCCTTCTTCCACAACGATTTCTGCCATGGCAGAAACTTCCGGGTTCATTAACATCAGGTTTACGCCAAACGGTTTGTCGGTCAGGCTCTTACAAATACGAATCTGCTCTCTTAACATCTCCGCATTCATCCCCCCTGCACCAATCAGACCAAGACCTCCCGCATTGCTGACTGCAGCGGCAAATTCTCCGGTAGCAATGTTTGCCATGCCCCCCTGAATAAACGGATATCTGATTCCTAACATCTTATCGAGTCTCATCTTTTTTCTCCTTCTCCTTACAGCTCCACCAGTGCGCCGCTCCAGGTAAGTCCTGCCCCGAAGCCGACACATAAGAGCTTCATTCCCTTCTGCAATCTGCCTGTGCGGTTTAACTCGTCCAGTACAAGCGGAATGCTTGCTGCGGAAGTATTTCCCAAATTTTCGATATTAAGGAAGAATTTCTCCTCCTGTCCCGGAAACTGCTTCTGCACATTGGAAATGATTCTCTGGTTCGCCTGATGGCAGATACACCAGTCAATGTCGTCCATGGAAAGTCCCGTATCCGAAAGCACCTCATCAATGCCCTGCTTCATTGCGTTTACCGCAAAACGAAACACATCATTTCCTTTCATCGAAATCTTTGCGGTTCCTCTTCCGATTCCCACACAGTTAAGATATTCTGCATTTCCTCTTGCCCAGCTTTTCTGATAAAACCTCCGGTCAGAGGAGGCAATAATAACTGCACCTGCCCCGTCACCAAACAGAATACAGCTTCCGCGGTCGGTATAATCAATAATAGCAGACAGCTGCTCACATCCGATTAATAAAACATATGGTTTTGCAAGCGAATGCAGTAACCCGCGTCCTACTCCAAGCGCATACAAAAAACCGGTACAGGCAGCACTTAAATCAAATGCCATCAGCTCCTCGGAGAGACCAAGCTCCTTCTGCACCAGGCATGCAACCGAAGGAAAGGCGTAATCCGGTGTTGAAGTAGCAACAATCACCGCACCAATCTCATCCGGATTAATTCCACTGCTCTTAATGGCTTTTCCTGCCGCCTCTACTGCCAGGGATACACAGCTTTCCTTCTCGCAGACATGACGGCTTCTGATTCCCGTTCGCGTCTGAATCCACTCATCTGTTGTTTCCACGATACGACTCATTTCATCATTTGTCAATATTTTCTCCGGAAGCGCACTTCCGGTAGCAACAATCCGTATTCCTTCCAAATCCGTCTCCTCCTATCCGGAAAATGCTGTCCGGTCAATTTTTCTGTATTTCCGGTAGCGTTCTTCCCGAAGGGCGTCCGGACCCAGTTTTCCAAGACTTGCCAGCTCTGTCCGGAGCATACGGTCCATCGCCTGATAAACCCGGCGTCCCTCCGGTAATATTCCGTCGATTAACCCGTATTCCAAAAGCTCCTGCGCCGTAATCTTCATAACCCGGCTGGCTTCGGGCGCGAGCTTGGCATCCTTCCAGAGTATGCTTGCAAACCCTTCCGGGGAAAGGATGGAATACACTGCATTTTCAAGCATCCATACCCGATCTGCTACCGCCAGTGCCAGTGCGCCACCACTGCTGCCTTCCCCAATCATAACTGCAATCGAAGGCACCGTCAGCCTGCTCATATATGAGATGCTTTCTGCTATGGCATTGCTCTGTCCATTGCTCTCAGCCTCAATTCCCGGATATGCACCCGGCGTATCAATCAGGGTAATCACCGGACGATGAAATTTTTCTGCCTGTTCCATCAGACGCACTGCTTTACGGTATCCTTCCGGAGAAGTCATTCCAAAATTATACCGAATGTTTTCTTCTGTATTTCTTCCTTTTCTGTGACCGATCACCGTTACCGGCTGTCCGTGAAACCGCGCAATTCCGCCAACAATGGACGGATCATCACGAAACAGGCGGTCTCCGTGCAGCTCATAGAAATCAGTAAACAAAGCCTCTATGTATTCCATCGTATTCGGACGTTCACTGCTTCTGGCTGCCAAAACCTTTTCATACGGCGTCAATTCCCTTTTCTCACTCATGATTTTTATCCTTCTTTTTTGGCTGATGCAGTGCAATCAGTGTTCCTAAGGTTTCCTTTAATTCGCTCCGCGCAACAATCCGGTCAATCATACCGTGTTCTAACAGAAATTCCGCTCTCTGAAAACCTTCCGGCAGCTTCTGCCCGATGGTCTGCTCTATGACTCTCGGTCCGGCAAAGCAAATCAGCGCCTTCGGCTCCGCAAGGATAATATCTCCAAGGTTCGCAAAGCTTGCACTTACGCCTCCGGTCGTCGGATTCGTGAGCACGGAAAGAAACAGCCCTCCATTTTGCCTGTACCGTTCCACAGCCGCTCCTGTTTTTGCCATCTGCATCAGAGAAAACAAGCCCTCCTGCATTCTGGCACCACCGCTTGCACAAAACAGCACCAGTGGCAGCTTCTTTTTTCCTGCATATTCGCAAAGTCTTGCAACCTTTTCTCCGACTACCGTTCCCATGCTTCCCATGAAAAAACGTCCATCCATAATGCCGATTGCCACACGGTGATTTTGTATGCTCCCGACTCCGGTTACAATAGCCTCCGTCTGTCCGGTTTTCATTTGGTTCTGTGCAAGCTTCTGCTCATATTCCGGAAAATCAAGGGGATTTCCCGTGGAAAGCTTTCCGTCCAGCTCCTTAAAGCTTCCTGCATCACAGACAAGCTCCAGTCTTCTTCTTGGGCTCAGCGGAAAATAATAGCCGCACTCCGTACATACCCCAAAATTTCCCCGAAGCAGTGCCTTTTCTATTTTTTTATGACAGACCGGACACTCCTTCATTTCCTCCGGCGGATTCTTTCGAATCTGAAGCAAAGAGTTCCAGCGTTTTCTCCGCTGTAGAAATATATCATCAATATTCATGTTCCGTCATTCCCTCTTGCAGCCATGTTTCGATTGTTTCATGGTTGTTTTCCCAAAAACCGGTATCATATCCACCCCTCAAAAAAGCCGGATGATAGGTCAAAAGATGCATAAACTCCGCATTTGTCTTTACCCCCTCCAGAATCATTTCCTCAAGGGCACGACGCAGTCTGCGAATGGCTTCCAGACGGTTTTTGCCGGTTACAATCACCTTCGCAAGCATGGAATCATAGTACGGACCAACCTCATAACCGCTGAAAAGATGGCTCTCCACGCGTACCCCGTACCCGGCCGGAAAATGTAAAAACTGAACCACTCCCGGCGCCAG
>CALZBV010000032.1 GCA_945622055.1 uncultured Clostridia bacterium | reverse complement strand
AGTCCTTCTTCAATGCTGTCAAGGTATTCCGTTGTTAATCCGCCCTTTCCAAGCTGGAAAATCGGATCAATATTCATTGCAAGTCCTTTTAAATAGGATCTTTGTTTTGTTGTCATTCCAAATCTGTTCCGATGAATCCGGAACGCTCCTTTCGTAATACTGATGAAAAAATTATTTGTAATAATCAAACTGTAAACCATACATGCGTACGGTATCGCCATCCTTTATGCCGAGCTTTTCGAGTTCTTCTAAAATGCCGTTGTTCTTTAAGAAATTCTGGAAGAATTCAAAGCCCTTCTCAGAGTCGATGTTCGTATAGCCGAGCATCTTCTCGATACGCGGACCTTCCACAACATACATATCGTTCTCTGAATCGTATTCTACCGTATACGGCTCGTTCGGAAGCGTCAGATTCTCTAAGGAGAATTCACGCTCAAACACAATAGGTTCTTCCTTTGTTTTGGAAAGTAAATCGGCAACGGCATACAACAATTCCTTTACACCCTTACCGCTGACTGCAGAAATGGAATAAACCGGAATCTCCGGAAATGCCTCACGAAGCCTTCCAACCGCTTCTTCTGCCTCTTCGGCAAGCATAACATCGGTTTTATTTGCCGCAATAATCTGTGGCTTATTTGCCAGATTCGGGTCATAGGCGGCGAGCTCTGCGTTAATGGTTTTAATGTCCTCCACCGGATCACGGCCTTCCGTAGAAGCAACATCAACAATATGAATAATAACTCTGGTCCGCTCTATATGACGCAGAAATTCATGACCAAGTCCGATGCCCTCGGAAGCTCCTTCAATTAATCCCGGAATATCTGCAATAACGAAACCGTTTCCGTTTTCCATGTCAACGACTCCAAGATTCGGATTCAATGTAGTGAAATGATAATTGGCAATCTTTGGCTTGGCATTCGTAACACGGGATAAGAAGGTAGACTTACCGACGTTTGGAAAACCTACCAGCCCAACGTCAGCAATAACCTTCAGTTCCAGGACAACATTTAACTCCTGTGCTGCCTGCCCCGGCTGTGCATATTTCGGAACCTGCATCGTTGCGGTTGCATAATGCTGGTTTCCCTTTCCTCCGCGACCGCCGCGCAGGACAACCTCTCTGCGGTTTGTATGGGACATATCCGTAATAACCATACCGGTTTCTTTTTCTTTGATTACGGTACCTTCCGGGACCTTTAATACCTTATCTGCACCATTTTTACCGGTACAGTTGTTTGTTCCGCCGTTTTCACCGTCTTCCGCACAATACTTGCGGATAAAACGGAAATCAGCAAGCGTATTTAATCCTTCATCAACTTCAAAAACGATATCACCGCCACGACCGCCGTCTCCGCCATTCGGACCACCGGCTGCAACAAATAATTCACGACGGAATGCAACGCATCCGTCTCCGCCTTTTCCTGAACGAATATAAATTTCTGCCCTATCCGCAAACATTCTGTTACCTCCTAAAAAATAAACCCTAAATTCATTGGAAGAATTCAGGGTTTATCGTGTCTCATTAAGTCAGGACTTATTCAGCATCAACCGGATATACGGAAGCCTGCTTCTTATCGCGTCCCTTTCTCTCGAATTTTAAAACACCGTCAACCAGTGCATATAATGTATCGTCACCACCGCGGCCTACATTTACACCCGGATGAATCTTGGTACCACGCTGTCTGTAAAGAATGTTACCGGCAAGTACGAACTGACCGTCAGCACGCTTAGCGCCAAGACGCTTAGACTTGGAATCTCTGCCGTTCTTCGTGGAACCTACACCCTTTTTATGAGCGAAAAACTGAAGGTTCATCTTAAACATGACCTATACCTCCTTATGAATTCTGAAAACCAATACGTAAATACTTCTCTCCGTACTCTTCCTGAATACCCTGTAATCCCAGAATAAGGGATTTCAAAAACAGTTTTGCTTCAGGAGCGGGCTCGGAAACAATTTTGAAAACAATTCGTCCTTTTTTTTCATCCTCACTGTAATCAAATACATCAGAGGTAAAGGCCTGAATTGAATTCATGGTGTTCATTACCAGTGCAGAAACCGCAGCACACACAATATCTTTTCCGTGTCTGGCATAGCCTGCATGTCCCTCAATTGAAAAACCGGTAACGGACTCTAAATTGACCTTGATGTCCTGCTCAATTTCTTTTGCATAAAACGTAACTGTAATCATACGATGCAAAATTAAGCGTTAATCTTGTCAATCTTAACCTTGGTATAAGCCTGTCTGTGACCATTCTTCTTATGGTATCCGGACTTTCTCTTATACTTGTAAACAATAACCTTCTTGGACTTACCTTCCTCTACTACGGTAGCGGAAACGGTAGCACCGGAAACGGTCGGATTTCCAACGTTCATGGAACCGTTGTTCACAGCAAGAACACGGTCGAAAGTAACCGCATTACCAGCCTCCACGCCAAGCTTCTCAACCTTAATCACGTCGCCCTCGGCAACCTTGTACTGTTTACCACCTGTTGCAATAATTGCGTACATATGGCACCTCCTATTTACATTACTCGCCAACTGTGGTGTCTGTTCTAAAAAAGGACAGAACTTGAACCTCGTTGTGCGGCACACTAGATTAATATAGCATGGTTCGGTAGAAATGTCAAGAAGTTTTTTTCAAAATGCTTGATACTACTTCTTTACAAGGTCATATCCAGATACAAACTTGCTTTCTACTTAATTGAACCAAATACTTTATTCATACATAATAGTACAAAATCAACCAGAAATAATATTTTTGAGATTTATTTCTGGTTGATTGAGTATTGTTTCTATGTTGTTTATAAGAATTACAGAAGGTTCTTTCTCAGCTCCTCCGGACTCTGCGGATGCAGATATGCCGGTGCGATATCAAGCACGGTCTTGCAGCCGTACTGGCCTTCCTTGGCAAGGCGGTATGCTGCTCTTGCATATGCGGTCAGGACACTTGCAGTAAATTCCGGATTGGAGTCAAGCTGCAGGCGGTACTCGATAATGTTGTTATACTCATTTGCAGCGCCGGTGGTGCCGGAACGGAATACCATACCGCCGTGCGGAATGCCGCTGTGGTCACGTACAAGCTCCTCCTCGGTAATAAAATGTACCGTAGTATCATAGTCGGCAAAGTAATTCGGCATCGTAACGATTGCCTTTTCAATTGCTGCTAAATCAGCCCCCTCTTCTGCTACTACGAAGCATTCTCTTGTATGCTTTTCACGGGTGGTAAGCTCCGGATTTTTGCCGGCACGCACACTTGCAAGCGCGGAATCTACCGGAATCGTGTACTGCTTTGCATCCTTAACTCCCGGAATACGGCGGATGGCATCAGAGTGCCCCTGGCTTACACCCTTGCCCCAGAACGTATAATCCTTGCCGTTCGGTAAGATAGCCTGACCGTAGCAGCGGTTTAAAGAAAACATACCCGGGTCCCAGCCGACGGAAATTACGCTGACCTTCTTTGCTTCCTTACTTGCTGCATCCACATTTGCAAAATGCTCCGGAATACGCGCATGGGTATCAAAGCTGTCGATGACATTAAAATATTTTGCAAGCTCCGGTGTCTGTACCGGTAAATCATTGGCACTGCCGCCACATAAAATCATAACATCGATTTTGTCCTGAAAATTCACAGCCTCTTCCATTTTATAAACCGGAATGTTGGTACGGGTCTTTACTGAAGACGGCTCACGTCTGGTAAATAAAGCAACAAGCTCACAGTCGGCGGAAGCCGTCACTGCATTTTCAACACCGCGACCAAGATTACCATAACCGGCAATTGCAATTCTTATTTTATCCATAATGAAGAAACCCTCCCTGATTTAATTGAACTAATTATAGTACGCTAAAGGGCGAAAGTCAATAAATAATACACTCGTGGAGGGGCTTTTTTACTTTCTTTCTTGTCAGCTCCACCAGACCAAGCCCGGTCATATCCACTACTTCCACCGGGAGACGGTCTTTTGCCGCCAGTTCACGTAAATGCTTTAACAGCAGTTCATTATATTCCGGAGCTTTCATATTTATAAAATCAATCAGAATCATTCCGGACAAATTTCGAAGCCTTATCTGCTCCATACAGGCGCGGGCAGCTTCTTCGTTAATTTTATAAAAAACCTCATCCCCTGCTGTTTTTTTGCTGACTGCCTTTCCGGTATTCACATCAATTACCGTAAGTGCCTCCGTAGGCTCAATAACCAGAGTGGCTCCGGATTTTAAGAAAACGTATTTTGCGGTTGCTTCCTTCCATATTTTTTGAAAGGAATAAAGAGCCGAAAGGGATATCGTGGAATCCGTATAATGGCGGAGCTTTGAAAGGTCTTCCGGCTGAAAGTCCCTGCAGTAAGCGGAAAGTGTCTCATATACCTCCGCTACATCTGTTATCACCTCGGTAAGTTCATCCTCCGGCAAGTCACGCAAAAAATCGGTGTAGCCCAAAGGGGTGCGATACAAAAGGCTTCCCTTTGCTTTATGAATTCCGGTGGAGCAAAGCGCTTCGTACTGGGCGGCCAGACGTTTTGCTTCGTTTTTCAGCACAGAATCTGCTGCGTTTTGTGCGTTGGTACGTACAATAAAACCATAGTTTTCGGTACAAAGGTCTTTTAGCAATGTACTCAGACGATTTGCTTCTTGTTTCTCCGTAATTTTATTGGAGACACGGACTCCCGAAAGACCATGCAGTAAAACCAGATGTTTTCCGGTAAACTGAAGCTTTCCGGTAACGGATGCCTGCTTTGTTTTAATTGCTTCCTTTTCCAGCTGAACAAGAACAGAATCTCCCATGCAGAGCTTATCGTTGTTGGCGTGGGCACCGAACAGATAAGGGACCTTTTCCTTCAGGGAGCAATAGCATACCTCGCCGTCTGCGATTTCGATAAAGGCAGCATCAATGTTTTTAACAATCTGTGTTACATACCCAACATAAATATTCCCAAGCCGGTTTTTATCCGAAACAGGTTCAATGGAAAGCTCCAGGGGCTTTCCTGTCTGTTATAAATAAAGGGAACATAGATTATTCTCATACTGCGTAATGATTAACTTGCCCATCCTATGCCCCTTTTTCTTAAATCAGCGTCATCAGCTTCGGATTTTCACCGGTGTACATGCCGAACCGATGAATCTGCCATGCAAAAGGATTATATTCAACGCCAAGATATGCACAAAATGCTTCCAAAACAAGCTCAGGCTTGATGTTATTGGCGCTTCCGGCGGAAAGACGCATTACCAGCGTTGTCCCGTTTTCATAACAGTCTGCAAAAGTCGGGGTCCCGGAAATATACCGGTCTAAGCCTGCACCGGCAGCCTCATAATAATCGGCGGTTACCGGATAAGCGGCACGAAAGGTATCCATGGAACTGCCTGACGCATAGAAAAAGGATTTTAAATCCAATTCCTTTTCGGAGTTTGATTTTTTTACTTCCTTTGTAACGGGAATCTGTTCCTGTGCGGCAAACTCTGCAAAACGTGGATAAAGCTCATCCTTCGGCAAAAACGGGTACCCGTCCTTTAAGGAAACCAGATAGTCGGCGCAGGTAATCAAAGACATGGCAGTTTCCCGTTTTCTTCCGTTTTCCGGGTCTGGAAGATAACGGCATCCGGTGATGGAAAAGCCCTCCGTCATTGCCTCGTTCAGGCATTCTACCAGCTTCTTTGCAGGATAGCTTTCCTTAAGC
Organism: uncultured Clostridia bacterium; assembly: GCA_945622055.1. Classification (GTDB taxonomy): domain Bacteria; phylum Bacillota; class Clostridia; order Lachnospirales; family Lachnospiraceae; genus SIG307. Next base: position 10,359 of record CALZBV010000032.1, on the reverse strand, counting down.
TCCAGGTCCATAAATTCAGTATCACTGGTAATTCCGACGCCAAGCGGTGCTGCAAAGGACATAATCTGATGCGGGTGATAGCCCTGTGAATATGCAATATTGATGCCGGAACGGCGAACTGCCTTCTGAAAATAGCGCATGACATCGAGATGTCCGATAAATTTCATCGAACTGTATTTTGCAAATCGAATTCTGACATTCATATACTAACCTTCCTTTATTTGTCGGATCAACAATCCGGGATTAATACCTGAGTATGGAGGGACTCTCCTGCTTCATTTCTTGGTTCGTAGCAGACACCGCCATGAAACTGCTTTGCACCACAGCCGGCGCAGCCTTTACGGCAGTTTGGCGTTACAACAGCCTGCTTACTTTTCTCGTATTCACGATACAAAAAGCTTTTGGTTACTCCTACGTCGATAAAATCCCAAGGGAAAAGCTCGTCCTTATCACGTTCTCTGGAGGTATAAAATTCCATGGAAAGCCCGGTCTTTTCAAACTGTCTGTCCCAGATATCCTTACGGAAATATTCAGACCAGGAGTCAAACCTGCAACCGTCTTTATAGGCACCCTCTAACAGTGCGGCACATCTGCGGTCACCACGGGCAAATACACCCTCTAACATGGTAACATCTGTATCGTGCCAGTTATACTTGATGCTCTTTGCATTGAGCTGTTCCTTGATTGCGGCGGAAAGGACTTTACGTTTTTCCATAAATTCTTCTGCCGTGTCCATACGAACCCACTGAAACGGTGTAAACGGCTTCGGAACAAAAAACGAGGTACTGGTTGTAATCTGTACCTTACCGTTTCGTTCGGATTTCGGAATGGTATAATAAGCCTTTGCAATTTCATTGGATAGCTCTGCAATGCCACGGATATCTTCTTCCTGTTCGCCCGGAAGACCAAGCATGAAATAAAGCTTAACCTTGTTCCAGCCACCGACAAATGCCTGCATCGCACCGTTTAGGATGTCCTCCTGCGTAAGGCCCTTGTTAATTACGTTACGCATGCGCTGGCTGCCTGCTTCCGGTGCAAAGGTAAGGCTGGATTTGGTAATATCCTGCACCTTATTCATAACATCCAGTGCAAATGCATCAATGCGCAGGGACGGAAGGGAAATGTTTACGCCCTCCCCCTGAAATTCATCAATCAGGAAATAAACCAGCTCCTTCAGACAGGAATAATCACTGGAGCTGAGGGAAGAAAGTGAGATTTCTTCATGGCCGGTGGAACGAAGCATTTCACGTGCTGTTTCCTTCAGATATGACACATCCCGTTCACGAATCGGCCGGTACAGCATACCGGCCTGGCAGAAACGACAGCCCCGGATACAGCCACGCTGGATTTCAAGTACAACGCGGTCCTGAATGGCACGAATGTAAGGAACCAGAGGTTTTTTGGGATAGAATGTATCGGAAAGGTTCATTTCCACCTGCTTACGAATCTTTTTCTTCGCATGCGCATTGTTCGGTGTAAAGCTTTTCAGTGTACCGTCCTCATGGTAGGCAACATCATAAAACTGTGGCACATACATTCCTTCGATGTCGGCTACAATTTCCAGAAACTCCCTACGGCTTTTGCCACATGCCTTATGCTCCTTGTATTTATCGAGAATCTCGTTGTATACGGTTTCACCTTCTCCAAGGTAGAAGAAATCAAAGAATTCCGCAATCGGTTCCGGGTTATAGGCACAGGGACCTCCGCCGATAACAATCGGGTCCTCTTCCGTACGGTCTGTTGCATGTAACGGAATCTTTGCAAGATCAAGAATCTGCAAAATGTTTGTGTAGCACATTTCGTACTGAAGCGTAATTCCTAAAAAGTCAAAATTTTTAAGCGGTTCCTGGGATTCAAGCGCAAACAAAGGTATATTTTTTTCGCGCAATACCGCATCCATATCCGGCCATGGCGAATACACGCGCTCACAATAGGTATCCGGGCGCTGATTAAACATATCATACAGAATCTGAATGCCGAGGTGTGACATTCCGACCTCATAAACATCCGGGAAACACATGCAAAAGCGGATATCCATTTCGCGTGGATTTTTCACAACCATATTGACCTCGCCGCCGATATAACGGGCAGGCTTGTCGATGGAAAGCAGAATTTCATCGGATAAAGCAAGCGTCCGGTGAAAGGATTTATTATTTTCCATTACGATTCTCCCTTCGATGGATAAAATACACAGATATGAGGGGATACAGGCAGAACTGAAAACCCCACTCTTTTCAGTATAACACAAATTTTTTGCTTCGTAAATGATTTCATAAATGTTTTCTGCTTTTCAAAGCAGGTATTGTGCGGAAAGGATATGCAAGGATTTGCAAGGCAAATATTAAGCGGAAAGGATTTGCAATGAACACTCGTTTGTGGTAGAATAAATAAGGTTGTGTATCAATGCGAAACAAAGTTTCGTGAACAAAGGAGGATTTTTTTATGCCGTGGTGTCCAAAGTGTAAATGTGAATATCGAAAGGGAATTGCCCTCTGCGCAGATTGCGGTGTGGAGCTGGTGGAGAGCCTTGAAGGTGCTACAGCTTTGTTAGACGTACTGCTTCTTACGGCAGAGCCGGAAAATGAAGCTCTGGCAATCCGTTTTGAGAAGTTTTTACAATATTCTGAGGTTCCCGCAAAGCTTATAAGGAACCAGGAAGGTCAGTTTGAGGTATATACCTCCCAGGCAAAATTTCAGGATGCAAAACGTTGTTTCCAGGCGTTTTATGCGGGGGAATCCGAGCGTGCCGTAAATGAGGCGTTACTACGTTCTCAGATGCAGTCGGAAAAGGAAGAGGAGGAAGAAGCAGACGAAAATGCCCCTTCTTCGTGCAGAGCGCTTCCGGCGTCCAAAGAATTCAAAAGTGCGGTTGCACGTTACGAGGACTACCACTCTTCTGCATATGCTTTTTCTTTGATTGGTGTACTCGGTGTTGGGTTTGCACTGCTGAATATATTAAACATTCTTCCGTGGTTTAACCTGTTTACTTCGCTTGTTATGTTAGTGATGTTCGGTATCTTCTTAGGCTTTGGTATTGTATCCTTTTCGAAGCTTTCTGAACTGAAGGTTGCCGCAGACAAGGAAACAGAGCTTGTTGTTTCTGCGAAGGAATGGCTGAAGAACAATGTAACGGAAAAGACCATCGGAAGCTATCGCCTCACCTTAAAGCAGGAAGCGGCCAGGGAGCTTGAAATCAACGAGAATACGCTGGACGATATCTCCTATCTTCATTGTCTGGAACTGATTCGTACGGATTTGTTACGTGCAGTTCCGGAGCTTGATGAGACTTATGCAGAACAGCTCGTGGATGAGTATTACAATGATACCTTTACCGATTGATTCCATGAATTCATGGTCTGCCTAAAATTTTAGTTTCGAACAAAAGAAAAACTCTTTCTTGCAGTGGAAATGTAAGAAAGAGTTTTTTTATTAGGAAATGCGACTTAACGATGTCACAAGCCTTAATCCTCCAAATCAGCAAATAATTCTGCAATATCTTCCTTGGTCAGCTTGTTTAAGAAGGTTTCACCTGCTTCGATGACGGCATGGAACAAATCCTGTTTTTTCTGCTGAAGCCGGAAAATCTTTTCTTCAATCGTTCCCTTTGTCAATAAACGGATTACATGAACATTTTTCGTCTGTCCGATACGGTGTGCACGGTCACTTGCCTGATCCTCCACGGCCGGATTCCACCATGGGTCAAAGTGAATGACCGTATCTGCTCCGGTCAGATTGAGTCCTGTTCCGCCCGCCTTTAAGGAAATCAAAAATACCGGACGTTCTCCGTTATTAAATGACTTGACATCCTCCAGACGCTGTTCCGGCTTTGTACCGCCATGCAGATAATAAAACGGAATCTCTGCTTCTGTCAGGGCTTCCTGCAACAGCTCCAGCATGGAAGTAAACTGAGAGAATACTAAAACGCGATGTTCGTTCTTTAGTAAATCGTCCATAATCTGCATAAACAGGGAGAGCTTTCCGCTCCCACCGCTGTAATTTTCGAGGAACATGCCCGGATGACAGCAAATCTGGCGTAGTCTGGTAAGTGCAGCAAGTATCTGCATGCGGCTCTTTTCAAGTCCGACACGCTCAATTTCACTTGTGATTTCATTCCTTGCCTCTTTTGCATAGGAAAGGTACAGCAGACGCTGCTCCTCGGTGAGCTCGGTAACCAGCTTGGTTTCGAATTTCTCCGGAAGCTCAGCAAGTACGTCCTTTTTCATGCGACGCAGTAAAAACGGTTTTACACGTTTATTTAATTGCTGCAGTACTTCTGTCTCACCCTTTGCGACCGGACGCTCAAAACGTTTTGCAAACCGGGAATAATGGAATAAATAACCCGGAAGAACAAAATCAAAAATCGACCAAAGCTCAGAAAGTGAGTTTTCAATCGGGGTACCGGTTAAGGCAAAACGGGTGTCTGCGTGAAGCTCCTTTACAGAGCGGGCATTTCCTGTCATGGCGTTTTTTATAAACTGTGCTTCATCGATAAATACGGTATGGAAATGCAGGTTGCGGTAATGCTCCAGATCCCTGCGAAGCAGCGGATACGAGGTAATAAAAACATCACATGGCTCCATGGCTTCAATGGCTGATTTTCGCTCCTCCGGCGTTCCCGTAATCAGTCGGGAACGAAGCGTCGGGGCATAGTTTTCAACTTCATCCTGCCAGTTATACAGTAAGGACGTCGGGCAGACAACCAGAAAAGGAATTGCCGGTAATTTGTCCTTTTCCGTCTCCAAAACAGATGCCATATAGGTTATTGCCTGTAAGGTTTTTCCGAGCCCCATATCATCCGCCAATATACCGCCGAAGCCATTTCGGTTTAGCATGCGAAGCCAGGAAAAACCGGTCTTCTGATAGCCGCGAAGCGGAATCTTTATTGCCTTAGGAACTTCAAAATCGGAGCTTCCTGCATTTAAAAGCTGTTGCAAAAAGCTAGTAAAATGCCGGTCCTTTTCGGATACAATCCCCATTTCTTCCGGAATGGAATCAAAGTAGACCGCATGGTATTTTGCAACCTTCAGTTTACCGTCCTTATCAAAATCACGGTAGGTCAGATTCATATTTTCCAGAAGCTCTGCTGTTTTTACAAAATCCTCATCGGTAAGGTCAATAAAGCTGCCGTCGGAAAGGCGGTGATATTTTTTCTTCTGCCGGTAGGAATAAAAAATGGAACGGAGCTCGTCGCCGGATACATCTTCATACTGGAACTCAATCTGCAGCAGATCATTTTCCGGAGGCATGGAAACGCTCATCTTCGTGAGCTTGTGTCTGGTAGAACGCATCCGGTTAAAATCATCCGAAGAATACAGCTCCGCATATTCCGAAAGAATGGAAAAGCCCTCCGTAAACAGCTGATAAATCCGTTCTTCGTTTTTCAGAAGAAAAAAGCCGTTATGCGGTTCAAAGCCGTAATCCTCAAGCATTGCATTGAGCTCTTCTTCCCGTTCCTTTTCACGTACAAGGATATAGCCTCCCGTGGAAGGTGCATCAAACGAATTGAACTCGTACTCACCATAATGGTAATAAAGTGTGGCACGAATCTCCTGATGAAACAAATCAAAATAAATCTTTGCGGAAAACGGCAGGGAAAGGTAACGGTCCTTTACCTCGTCCGGAATCTCAACCTGCAGTGTTTCATGAATCACCGGAAGCACATATTCCAGAAAATCATTTTGTGCCTGATCCTCAAAAACAAGAGGAGGCTTCTTCTCGCCGAGGGTGGAATAAAACGGCAGGTACGTTTTCATGAATTTTTGATCCGGCAGATACAAAATATTGTCGCGAAGCAGCAAGGAACCGTCAGCCTTAATCGGAGTAACCCGTTCCTGGTCACGATAATCCATGGTTACCGTACCGTTTTGCATGATTAAATCATATTCAATCGGTGGCGCACCGTTGACGAAACGTACATGCTCCAGCTCCGTATCCGCAAGCTTTAACGTAAAGGTAGTGTTTTTACAGGTCATTAAAATGCGAATCAAAAGACGACCGCTGATGAGAAGGCGGGACTTTTGGAAGATAGCGGTACTGTTCTTATCCTCCAAAAGCTCCAGTATCTCCGTATAAGAAATCAGCTCCTGCAAAAGACGTTCGGAATCTGCATCAAAGCTGCATTCCTCCGGTAAAAAACAAAATTCTTTGCCAAGAACGATTGATTTTCTCTCTTTATAGTCGGTTAAAAAACGTTTCAGCATCTGAACACGGTAAGGCTTTGTATTTCCAACACGGAGGGACAGATACACCGGGTCATTGTTATTTCTCAAAATTCCCGGAATCTCAATCATCGGCTCTGCATGATAAACCTCTTTTTCATAGTGCGGTTCCTGGGCATCGACAAAGTAGCGGATGATTTTCGGAATACGCTCATCCGAGTAGGTCTGCTTTACTCCGCTCTTTTTCTCCATCTGCTCCTGATACTGTAAAAGATATAAAAGTGCGGCAACTGTATGCTTACAGGCACCTTTTTGTACATACATGGCAGGACAGTTACAGTTAAATTCAATATCCTGGTCTCCGGATTCCTCCACGGTAACACGGTAATTCTGTCTTCCCTGAATTGTGAAAGAATATTGTTTTTTGTTTTTGGAGCAGGCGGCATGAATCACCCTTTTTTCTTTAAAATACGTAAGACCGCGCTGAAATACCGCCTCATCGGCAGCAAAATTCTGGATTCTGCTTCTTGTCAGATGTATCATAATCTGCCTCGTTTCTTGTTATCTTTATGCTTGTTGCCTGTTTACTGACATTCTATTATAGCACAGATTTCTCCTGTTTTCCACAGGAAAACATAAAAAATGTCGTTAAATGTACGTTAAATGCACGACGATTCCTTGTGCCCATCAAAAACATATGTTATCAAGAATATTTTGTTTTTTTGTCAAAATACTGAAAGTTATACTTGAAATTTCTTACCATCAGTATTAGAATAAGCACGTTATTTTACAAGGAGGCCAAGTATGAAACTCAAACCAAAGCTTTTCAGTGTCATGAAACACTACTCCGGCAAACAGCTGCTGCTTGATATAAAAGCCGGAATTATCGTAGCAATTATTGCTCTTCCGCTTTCCATCGCATTTGCGCTTGGTTGCGGTGTATCTCCGGAAAAGGGTATTTTCTCTGCTGTTATTTCCGGTGTGATAGTTGCACTTCTCGGCGGAAGCCGTGTTCAGATTACCGGACCAACCGGTGCATTTATCGTAATTACGCAGTCGGTCATTGCAGGCTATGGCATGCAGGGACTTGTGATTGCAACGATTATGGCCGGTGTCATCTTAATTCTTCTTGGTTTTTTCCGTCTCGGAAAATTAATCAAGTTCATTCCTTCACCGATTACAATCGGATTTACCGGCGGTATTGCAGTCACGATTGCAACGCTTGAAGTAAAGGATTTCCTTGGATTTCAGATTGCTAAAATGCCTACTTCTTTCATCGGGAAATGGACAGAATACTTTAAGCATATCGGTGAGGTTAATTTCTCCGCACTCGTCCTCGGGCTTGTCAGCATTGTAATTCTTGTAGTATGGCCAAAGATTAATAAAACGATTCCGAATTCCTTCATTGCGTTAATTATCGGTACTGCTGCTGCTTATTTCTTAAAGCTGGATGTTGCACTTCTTGGTGATATTCCGAAATCGCTTCAGCTGGTACAGTTCGAAGCAGTCGACATTGATGATATCTTCCAACTGATGTCCCCTGCGTTTACAATTGCAGTCCTGATTGCGATGCAGGCGCTGCTCTCCGCAGTTGTTACGGATGCCATGATTCAGAGCAGACATAATCCGAATATGGAGCTCATTGCGCAGGGCGTAGCGAATATGGTACTCGGATTTTTCGGCTGTATTCCGGCAACCGGTGGTGTTGCAAGATCGATTGCAAATGCCAAGAACGGTGGACGTACTCCGGTTGCACTTTTTGTACATAGCGTAGCCTTACTTCTTATGCTGATGTTCGGTATGCCGTTAATCAGCCTTGTACCGCGGTGTGTACTTGCGGCAATCCTACTGGTAGTATCCTACAATATGTTTAATGTAAAAGCATTCCTTGCGTATCGCAAGGCACCGAAGTCGGATGCAATTGTCCTTATTACCTCCTGCGTGCTTACCTTTGCATTTGACCTTGTACTTGCGATTGAAGTCGGCATGGTCATTGCCTGCGTTCTGTTCATGAAGCGTATGTCTGATGTTACGGATGTTTCCGGCTGGAAGTACCTTGGCGATTCTTCTGTTCCGGACGAAGAAAATGACCCGGAGCGTCTTGCTTTAAAGGTTGTTCCGGATCACACGGAGGTATTCGAGGTAAGCGGACCGATGTTTTTTGGTGCTGTAGATAAGCTTCTTCGCCTAAAGCATCAGACAATGCGAAAGGAAACGGAAATCGTTATCATTCGTATGCGTGGAGTTCCTGCGATTGATGCTACTGCGATGAATACGCTTCGTGAGGTTACGGGGGATTTACAGGCTGCAAATATTACGGTTATCTTCTCTCATGTCCTTTCCCAGCCACGTTCCATTATGGAAAAGAACGGCTTTATTAAAATGGTTGGCGCAGAAAATTTCTGTGAGAACATAGATGTTGCACTGGCCCGTGCGAAGGAATTGGTTGCTGCAAAATAATACTGCAGTAATTGCTTAAAATAATAAGAAAATGATACCGGTTCGGCCGCTTCTGCAGTACGGACCGGTATTTTTTTTATAAGGTAGTCCTTTGTTTTCAGAAAAAGGCAGCCCACCTGTGTTCCGGTTTTTACCGGAGCAGTCAGTTCATTCGTATAAAGCAATAACTGGGCTTCCATGCAGTCCGAGGCGTTCAAAAGCAAGGATGAGTCCAGAAGCTCCTTTACTTCAGTTTCAGAACAGACAAGTCTGATTTCTTTTTTGGATGAATTTAAGAGGGGAAGGTTTGGCAGAGGAAAAATCCGGTCTGCTTCCTTTGATACGTCATATCCGTTTTGGGCAAGAAAATCCTTTCCTGTTGTATTTGTAAATGCCTCCAGTCCATACTGCATCAGTTTTTTTGTATCCGACCATTTCGCCTCCTTATGGGGTGGCCAGCGGCTGGCAAGCACAACGCTGACCAGTGTCCGGTCAGGTCGTTTCAGTGCGCCTACAAAGCAGTATCCTGCTTTGCCGGTAAATCCGGTCTTAACTCCAATGGCGCCATCCATCATGGATAAAAAATGATTTTTGTTTGATACTGTAAACTGCCGTTTTCCATTTACCTCCGAAAAGGAATGGGAAAGGCTGGTTGTGATAGCCTGGAAGGCCTCCTGACGAATTGCGTAGGCTGCTATTTTTGCAAGGTCTTCCGCTGTTGTTTCATGACCATCGGCGTCCAGACCGTTTGGTGTAACAAAATGTGTATGAAAGGCTCCGAGGGAAAGCGCTTTTTGATTCATCAGTTCCGCAAAGCCTTCCACAGAACCTCCCACATGTTCCGCAAGCGCAACTGCCGTGTCATTATGAGACTCCAGCATCAGGGAATAACAAAGATCCAGGAGACAGTATTGTTCTCCTGCCCTCATTCCGAGATGTACCTCCGGCTGCAGGGCAGCGTTTTTGGAAACCGTTACAATTTCCGTAGGTTCGGAATTTTCCAATACAATAAGCAGAGTCATGATTTTGGTCGTGCTTGCCATGGGAAGCCTTTCCTTTTCGTTTTTACCGTACAAAACCCTTCCGGCTTCCGCATCATAAAGCACTGCTGAGGCTGCCCACAGGTTTTCCGGTTCTTCGTAAGTATTTGTTGCGGTTACTGATACCGGTTTTTCAGGAGTTTTTGGAGCAGGCTCCATTGCATAAAGAGTCTTTTGTGTGTATTGTGCTTCTGCACAAAAAAGAAGTATTGTGAGAAAAAGAAAAGAAAGAAGAGCCCGTTCTGCTCTTCTTTTGAAAAATGAATTGATGAAATTCATGACAATGAACTTTCTTTGTTACTGTTGATACATTTTATGCGTTCCTAAAAAGGGATATTCAGCTTCTGTTCAATTATAGCAGGATTGGTATTACAAAATCAGACCTTTACGGAAAGCTCCAGTTCCTCCTCGGCCTCGTGCTTGAAATCTTCTACCTTTTCCGGATTGATGACCGGAAGCTCGTCCAGGGACACCAGACCGAAATTACGAAGAAAAGCTTCCGTTGTTCCAAAGAGAATTGGTCGTCCGGGAGCATCCAGTCTCCCGACCTCCTGAATTAAATCATATTCCACCAGCTTGTTGATTGCATGGTCACACGAAACGCCGCGAATCGCTTCAATCTCCTGTCTCGGAATCGGCTGCCTGTATGCAACAATGGACAGTGTTTCAAGCAGCACCTCTGTAAGAACGTGCTTTTTCGGGACGTGGGCAATCTTTATGAT
>CALZBV010000031.1 GCA_945622055.1 uncultured Clostridia bacterium | reverse complement strand
GAGATACACGGAATTTAACTGTCCGCACTGTGGAAAAAAGAACAGAGAAAGCTGCAACACCTGGATGTATGATACGCCGGTACGTCGCTGCAACAGCTGCGGAAAGAAGTATCTGAACTCCAATTTCAGAGAGGTTGCCATCGATGGATTTGATCCGAGATCCGGAAATAAAGGATTTTACCTGAAGGGAACAATCGGTTTGTTCCTTGGATTTCTTGGAACACTTGCATGGCATTATTATCAGCTGCATTTTCAGACACATTACAGTGTGCGTCTGGCATTTTTGGTGCTTGTCTGCCTGCTCGGTTCGATCGGATGTTTGGTAATGTATATCCGCGCGGTACTTGGCATTGATGAAAAGAAGAATGAACAGTTTATGAGTGAATCGGTAAAGCGTCTGCAGAACCCGTCCTATGTTGCAGAACTGCAGAGCTACGGTTATAAGGTTCCGGAACGGTTCTTGAAGTAAAACGCAGCAAAAAACGGTGAGGCAGCGTCAGCTGGGTTAAGAAAAATGTGCGGAAAGGTTAAATGCGCGCATTTGGCAAATGGATTCGGAGGAAACGATATGAGAGAAATGGTGCTTGGAAGTACAGGAATCAGAACCGTGCAGAATGCCTTCGGGGCCCTGCCGATTCAGAGAGATGATATGGATCTGGCAATCCGTATTCTGCGGCGTGCGTATGAAGGCGGAATTACCTTTTTTGATACGGCGCGTGCCTATTCCGACAGCGAGGAAAAGCTTGGGCGTGCGCTTTCGGATGTTAGAAAAAACATTGTGATTGCAACGAAAACGATGGCGCAGAATACAGAAGACATGAAGCGCCAGTTAGAGCAGTCGCTGAGCCTTCTGAAAACGGATTATGTGGATATTTATCAGTTCCACTGCGCAGGCAGATGCATTCGTCCGGAGGACGGCAGCGGCATGTACGAACTGATGGAAGAGTTTAAGCGCCAAGGGATGATTCGTCATATCGGTATTACCGCACACAAGATCGGAATCGCCGAAGAGGCAGTGGATTCCGGACTTTACGAGACGCTGCAGTTCCCGTTCAGTTATCTGTCCGATCAGAGAGAAATCGATCTTGTGAACCGCTGCAAGGAAAAGAATGTCGGTTTCATAGCGATGAAGGGACTGGCCGGTGGTCTGATCACGGATTCGCGTCTGGCATATGCTTTTATCGGTCAGTTTGACAATGTGCTTCCAATCTGGGGCATTCAGAAGGAATCTGAGCTTGAGGAGTGGCTTGCCTACAATGAACACACACCGGTCATGAATGATGAAATCAGAGAGCTGATTGAAAAGGATAAGGCAAATTTCGGAGGTGCTTTCTGCAGAGGCTGCGGTTATTGTATGCCATGCCCGAAAGGAATTCAGATCAATAACTGTGCAAGAATGTCACTGATGCTTCGCAGAGCGCCGTCGAAGAACTGGCTTTCGGAGCAGTGGCAGGCCAATATGAAGCAGATCGAGGAATGCATCGAATGCGGCCAGTGTAAGAGAAAATGTCCGTATGAGCTGAATACGCCGGAGCTTCTGAAGAAAAACTATGAGGATTACAAAAAAGTTCTGGCAGGTGAAGTTACGGTCATGTAACTCGGGCGGCAGTTCTTTTGGAAGAAAGTATGATCTTGAATCACAGGGCAATTCTTGACATCAAGCGCAAGGTGGTTTATAATTATTTGCCGTAGGAAAAGCATTAACACTTTATTTTATAAGGTGTCAGAAGATGGAGGATAAGACAGTGGAGCGCGTTTATATCAAAGATGTAAATCAGCATGCAGGTGCTCAGGTAAAGGTACAGGGCTTTGTCGAGAACATTCGTAACAGCAAGGCAATGGCATTTATCGTGTTAAAGGATATTACCGGTAAGGTTCAGGTTACGCTCGAGAAGGAGCCGAACCCGCAGCTTGCCGAGATCGTAGATACCATTACCGGTGATTCTGTTATTACCGTAATCGGTAAGGTGATTGAGAATGAATATGTAAAGATGGGCGGAATTGAGATTCTTCCGGATGAGATTGTAGTGGAGAGCATTGCGAATGCAATTCCGATTGCAAGAAAGGACATCCCGGCAACGAAGAAGAAGCAGGCAGTTGAGCGTTCCAGCATTGACCAGAGAATCGACTACCGCTGGATTGACCTTCGTACCGATGAGAACCAGCTGATGTTTAAGGTGCAGACTGTGCTGGTAAATGCATTGAGACAGTATCTCTTAGACCAGAATTTTATTGAGATACATACGCCGAAGCTCATTGGTGCAGCAAGCGAAAGCGGTTCGGATGTATTTGAAGTAAAGTATTTTGACCGTAAGGCATACCTTGCACAGAGCCCGCAGTTCTATAAGCAGATGGCGATGGCATCCGGGTTTGAACGCATCTTCGAGTGTGGTCCGGTATTCCGTGCAGAGAAGTCCTTTACCAGTAAACATACGACCGAATTTACCGGTTTTGACCTTGAATTCAGTTATATCACCTCCTTCCATGATGTCATGAAGATGGAGGAGAATCTGCTCAGAGCAGCACTGGAAAAGGTTCAGGCAGCTTACGGGGATCAGATTAAGGAACTGTTCGGTACGGAGGTAATCGTTCCGACGACTCCGTTCCCGGTTGTGAAGCTGAGAGATTTATACGATGGTCTGGAGAAGGAATTCGGTTATACCGTTCCGGAATCCGAAAAAGGCGATTTGACGACGGAAGCGGAGAAGCTCAGCTATGAGTGGGTTAAGAAGCACTACAATCACGAGTTTCTTTTTGTTACCGACTTTGACGCAGAGAAGAGAGCCTTCTATCACATGAGAGATGAGAACGGTGTTCCACAGGGCTATGACCTGATCTGGAGAGGTGTCGAGATAACGACCGGTGCACAGCGGGAACACAGATATGAGGTATTAAAGAAGCAGGCACAGGAAAAGGGACTGGATAAGGATGTTGAGTTCTATCTTGAATTCTTCGCATACGGCTGCCCGCCGCACGGTGGTTTTGGAATCGGTGTTGACCGTCTGACGATGTTACTTCTCGGTCTGCCGATTAAGGAAGCAATGTTTATCTTCCGTGGTCCGACCCGTCTGAATCCGTAAATGAGGTTTTTATATGAAATTCAGACCCTGTATTGATATTCACAACGGAAAAGTAAAGCAGATTATAGGCGGAAGCCTGGCAGACAAAAACAGTGCCGCGGATGAAAACTTTGTATCGGAATACGCCGGGGATTATTACGCAGGACTGTACCGGGACAGAGGACTTTCAGGCGGTCACATTATTTTACTGAATCCGGTCGGCTCGGAATACTATGAGGCGGACCGGAAACAGGCATTTCTTGCACTTGCGGCATATCCCGGAGGGCTTCAGCTCGGAGGTGGCGTGACCGCGGAAAATGCTGCAGAATACATCGAAAAAGGTGCATCCCATGTTATTGTTACCTCGTATGTATTCCGGGACGGAAGAATAGACGAAAAGCGCCTTAAACGGCTGGTGCGTGAGGTTGGAAGGGAGCATGTTGTACTTGACCTTTCCTGCCGGAAAAAAGAGGACGGCTACTACATTGTGACAGACCGCTGGCAGAAATTTACCGAAACGAAGATGACGGAGGAAACGTTACGTTTCCTGAGTGGTTCCTGTGATGAGTTTCTGATTCATGCAGTGGATGTGGAAGGAAAACAGCACGGAATCGAGGAAGGAGTGGCAGGTCTGCTTGGACGCGTGGAAGGAATTACCGCAACCTATGCAGGCGGAATTGCTTCTTTTGACGACCTGGAACGATTGAAGGTGCTCGGCAGAGGTAAAGTGGATTATACCATTGGAAGTGCGCTGGATTTATTTGGAGGAAGGCTTCGGTTTGAAGATGTGCTTGCCTTTGGAAGAGAAACGGAATAAACTAACAGACTTCTTAGAAAAGGGCTGTCGTTTTGCGACAGCCCTTTTTAGCGCTATAGGAAAGAGAGTCCTATAGTTTGTGCTGCTAGTTGCAGCCACAACCGCAGTTGTTATTGTTGTTGCAGCCACAGTTGCAGCTGCCACCGCCAACACTGCCACCGCATCCGCCACAGCAGAACAGAAGTAAGAGAATGATGATGATGCAGCTGCAGTCGCCACAGTCACCGGCTCCGCCAACGCCACCACAGTTACAGTTGCAGTTTCCACCGCCAACGCCACCGCATCCGCCGCAAAGAAGGAGAAGGATGATAATCCAGCAACAACTTCCACTACCGCCACCTACGTTTGATAAAAATCCCATGTGAAAACCTCCATGATTTGCTTACACCATAGCGTATGTGTGTCTGCCTGTCTCTGTTCCGAAAAAAGTGAGATGTTTTTTATTTTGTTGACCGCACCTGGCGCGAAAGCTTTGAAGAAATGTGAGTGGATCATTGGTATAAGGAAACTCTTTCTTGTTTTTTTGGCGAGGTGGGTGTATCATAGAAGAAGATTGGAAGGAGATTAGAATGGTACGTCCTGATGTGATTATTCCGGTTTACAAGCCGGACCGAAAATTTGATAAATTAATCGGAATGCTGTTAAAGCAGACCATACGTCCGGCAAAGCTCATTCTGATGGTAACGGAGGCAGAGGGCTTTTGCGCAGAGGACATAATGGAGCGTGTGGAACGGGTTGCAGACAAATACGACCGTGCCGGTTCGGGAAAGGTTCAGATTGAGCTTTCACGGGTGCGTAAGGAGGAGTATGACCACGGCGGTACGCGCAATCTTGCCGTCAGCCGTTTTTCAGCTGCAGAGTTTTTTTTATGTATGACGCAGGATGTGGTTCCGGCAGATATTTTCCTGGTAGAACGGCTGCTTTCCTGCTTTGAAGAAGAACAGGTTGGAGCTGCATATGCAAGACAGCTTGCAGAGGAGAATGCTACGTTTACGGAAAAGTATCTGCGGATGCACAATTACCCGGACAAGTCCGTAACAAAGACGCAGGAGGATATGGAGCGACTGGGAATCAGGACCTTTATGATTTCCAATGCCTGTGCGATGTATCGCAGAAGTGTCTATGATATGCTGGGTGGTTTTGTGACCGATACGATTTTTAATGAGGATATGATTTACGGTGCCGCCCTGATTCAGATGGGAGGTGCCATCCGGTATTGCGCAAAGGCAGGAGTATATCACACGCATCGTTACGGGCTGGTACAGCAGTTCAGACGAAATTTTGACCTTGCGGTTTCACAGGTAAATTACCCGGGAGTATTTCGTCAGGTGAGCTCGGAACGGGAGGGACTTCGTTATGTAAAGGAAGCAGCAGACTACTGTATCTCACAGAAACGGTATGGGACGCTTGTTCAATTTCTCGCAGATGCGGCGGCGCGCTATGCAGGCTTTTTTCTCGGAAAACATTATCAGAGGCTTCCGAAGAAGATGATACTTAAGTGCACACTTCAGCCGGCGTACTGGGAAAAGCGTGAGAAACACAAGGAAAAGGTAATGCCGGTTACGGATTGCACAGAAAAGGCTTCTCAGGAAGAGGCTTCTGATTACGGGGAGACACTTAGGAAGCTTCACGAGCTGGAGCGTTCTGCGTTAAAGGCATTTCTTGCTCTTTGTGAACGCTATGGACTGCGGTATTATGCAATCGGGGGAACACTGCTTGGTGCAGTTCGTCATAAGGGCTTCATCCCGTGGGATGATGATGTGGATGTGGCTATGCCTCGTCCGGACTATGACCGGCTGATGGAACTGGTAAAGGGCGGAGAAGCAAATGAGGTACTGGGACCGGATTTTGTGATGGAAAGCTGGCAGACCGATACAGAGTTTAAAAGCTATTTTGCAAAAATTGCTTCGACGAAATATGAGTTTTACGAGTCACTTTTGGAGAATACGACGAAGCGGAAGGGGTATCTGATTGATATATTACCGCTGGATGGAACTCCGGATGACGAGAAGGCGCGAAAGTTGTATTATGCCAGGGCAATGTTTTTACGCTTCCTCTGCGGAACTGCAAATGTGCATACCGGTATCCGTACCAGCCGTCCGAAGTGGGAACAGTGCATTTTGCGGGTTGTCCGTTCTCTGAGGCTTTATCGTCTGATTCAGGTAACGGATGTTTATAAGAAAATGGACCGGCTGTTTGCAGAGCAGGATTCAGAGCATGCCACCTATGCGGGAACCCTGACAGGAGCCTATAAAACAAAGGAGATTGTTCCGCGAACGTATTTCGGGGAAACGTATGACGAGTACAGCGAATGGGAGTTTGAGGGACTTACCCTTCGCGGACCGAAGGAATGGGATTGTTATCTTACGCATATGTTTGGAGACTATAGGGAGCTCCCGACGGAGGCGGAGCGCAAGGTGCATTACCGTCCGGAGCTGCGTGAAATCCGGAATGCCGGGGACGGGACAAAGGAATGGGAACAATGACAGAGCTACAGGAAAAGATATTTGAGGTAATGAAGGTATTCGACCGTGTGTGCCGTGAAAACAGGCTGCAGTATTACATGCTGGGAGGAACCATGCTTGGTGCAGTACGGCACAAAGGCTTTATTCCGTGGGACGATGATGCGGATTTCGGCCTGCCGAGAAACGAATATGAGCGCCTGCTTTCACTGCCACCGGACGTATTTCCGGAGGGCTTCTGTCTGCGGCATTTTTCGCAGGAAAGTACAGTCCCATATGCGTTTGCCCGGCTTGAAAATGAAGCAACAACGTTAATTGAGGCGAGAAGAAGCGGAAGCGGTTATGTCGGGGGGGTGTATATTGACATTTTTCCTCTGGATGCAGATACCGGTTCTGCCGTAACACGTTTCTTTCAGGAGCTGCGGATTAAAGCAGAAAAAAAACTGCTCTATGCGCACATTGCGGATAAAGAGCACATGAAGAATCCGGTAAAGCGTGCTCTTTTACAAAAAATTGCAGAGAGGACAAAGCAGGAGAGACTTGTGCAGCGCCTGGACAGCTCTGTAAAACAATTTGGAGAAAGAAAGAATAGCTTTTTGCCGCGTGGGGAGGCCCGGTATTCCAATTATCTCGGTCACTGGGGCAGAAAGGAATCGATTCCGCGGCATGTATTTGACGGAGAATTAAAAAACAGCACATATTTTGCGGTGGACCAGCGAAGGGGAGAACGGGTGATGGCGCCTGCCGGGGGAAGAACTGCAGAGTATGAATTTGAAGGCGTAAATTTTTTTGGTCCGGTAGATGCGGACAGTTATTTGCGTGCATTGTATGGTGTTAACTATTTAACGCCACCACCGAAGCATCGGCAGGAGGGGCATCCGGTAAATTACATTGAACTGGAGCAGCCGTTTCAAAAATATCAACAAAACAAAACTGGAGGAACTGAAATGACATTCGAAGAAGCATTAAAAAAGGTCAGTGAATACGGACAGGAGCATGTATTACAGTACTATGAGGAATTATCCCCGGAGGAAAAGACGAAACTGCTTGCGCAGATTGCACAGACAGACTTTTCTGTACTTGCAAATGCAAAGGACGGAAGCAAGGAGCTTTCCCGTGGAGTGATTTCCCCGATTCCTGCAATGAAATTAGACGAAATCGAGGCAAATAAGGAAGCCTTTACAGAAAAGGGACTTGAACTTCTGCGTGCCGGGAAGGTCGGTGCCGTCTTGCTGGCCGGTGGTATGGGAACCCGTCTTGGCTCCGATGATCCGAAGTGCATGTATAACATCGGTATCACCAAAGAGCTTTATATTTTTGAGTGCCTGATAAACAATCTGATGGATGTGGTAAAACAGACCGGCAGCTATATCCATTTATTTGTCATGACGAGCGAAAAGAACCATGAGAAGACTGTGAAATTTATGAACGAAAAGAAGTTCTTCGGATACGATCCGAATTATGTAACCTTTTTTATGCAGGATATGGCACCGGCTTCTGATTACAACGGAAAGGTTTACATGGAAGGCAGGGGCCTGATTGCTGCTTCTCCGAACGGAAACGGTGGCTGGTTTTCTTCCATGAAGCGTGCCGGGCTTTTGGAGATGCTTCATAAGAACGGAATTGAGTATCTGAATATTTTTGCTGTCGACAATGTACTGCAGCGGATTGCAGACCCGGCATTCGTAGGAGCAACTGCGCTTCGGAATTGTGTTGTTGGCGCTAAGGTAATCCGTAAAAATGCCCCGGATGAAAAGGTGGGTGTTATGTGCCTGGAGGACGGAAAACCGTCGATTGTGGAATACTATGAGTTGTCGCAGGAAATGATGGAGGCAAAGGATGCTTCCGGAGAACCGGCATACAATTACGGTGTGATTCTCAACTATTTGTTCCGTGTGAAGGAGCTGGAGGAAATCGTAGGAAAGGATTTGCCGCTTCACATTGTGGAGAAGAAGATTCCGTATTGCAATGAGGCCGGAGAGCTGATTAAGCCGGAAAAGCCGAATGGTTACAAGTACGAGAGTCTTGTCCTTGATATGATTCATATGTTAGACAGCTGTCTGGTGTACGAGGTTGTCCGTGAGAAGGAATTTGCGCCGATTAAAAATGCAACGGGCGTGGATTCGGTTGAGAGCGCAAGGGAATTACTGAGATTAAACGGGGTAGAGCTTTAATTCACGATAGAACGTCAAAGCACGCTCCAATGTCTGATTCAAAAGGGAGGAAATCATGGGAAAACAATCCTTTAAGCCGGGAAATATGCTGTATCCGGTGCCTGTGGTAATGGTAAGCTGCGGTCTGCCCGGGGAAAAACCAAATATCATTACGGTTGCGTGGGCTGGAACGACCTGTTCCTCGCCGGCAATGGTTTCAATTTCAGTCCGCCCGGAGCGTTACTCCTACGATATCATCAAAAAAAGCGGGGAATTCGTGATTAATCTGGTAACAAAAGAGCTTGTGTTTGCTACGGATTACTGTGGAGTGAAATCCGGAAGAGATGTGGATAAATTCGCGGAGATGAAGCTGACGCCGCTTCCCTCCAAAGAGATTCATGCACCGGGCATCGCGGAAAGTCCGGTGAATATCGAATGTCGCGTCACAAAAGAAATTGAGCTTGGCAGTCACGTAATGTTTCTTGCAGAGGTCGTAAATGTCACCGTGGAAGACCAATATATGGATGCAAACGGAAAATTTGAACTGAACAGTACCGGTCTGGTTGCGTATTCCCATGGAGAATATTTTCTTTTGGGAGAGAAGCTTGGAAAATTTGGATATTCGGTGGAGAAGAAAAAGAAGAAATAATACACAATTACGCTCAAAAGCAGGTATTCTTTTTGGGGGTTGACAAATTCCGGTTCAATCGTTATAATGCAACCATAAGGCTATGAAAAGAACAAGTAGTCAGAGTGGAAACTTACAGAAAGCAGCCGGCAGATGAGAGGCGCAAGGGAAAGCTTTGATGAATACGTCTTGGAGCTTCGCACCAAATTCTTCGGATAGTAGGCTGCGACGGAGGTGGGATTTTCCCGGCACACGTTATCGTGCGAGAGTATGCGAGGCAGTTGTCTTTAGTACTTGGTGAGGCATGCGGTGTGAATCGTATGCAAATAAAAGGTGGTAACACGAGTGATAACCTCGTCCTTTTAACAAAAGGACGGGGTTTTTTTCACTTTATAAAATGATGTAATATTTGTTCTGAAAAGAAAGGAGAAAAAAATGACAGTATTTGATGAATTGCAGGCAAGAGGACTGTTGGCACAGCTGACAGACGAAGAGGAGATTAAGGAACTGATAAACAACGGAAAGGCAACCTTTTACATTGGTTTTGACCCGACCGCAGACAGCCTTCATGTGGGACATTTCATGGCACTTTGCTTAATGAAGCGTCTGCAGATGGCAGGAAACAAGCCGATTGCGCTGATTGGTGGCGGTACGGCAATGATTGGTGACCCGAGCGGAAGAACCGATATGCGTCAGATGATGACGAAGGAAACCATCGCACACAACGTTGAGTGCTTTAAGAAGCAGATGAGCCGCTTCATTGATTTTTCCGAAGGAAAGGCACTTCTCGTCAACAATGCAGACTGGCTTTTAGATTTAAACTATGTTGATGTACTTCGTGAGGTAGGACCGCATTTTTCCGTGAACCGTATGTTAACTGCGGAGTGCTACAAGCAGCGTATGGAGAAGGGACTCAGCTTCCTTGAATTCAATTACATGATTATGCAGAGCTTTGACTTCTTCACCCTGTTCCAGAAGTACGGTTGTAACATGCAGTTCGGTGGTGACGACCAGTGGTCCAATATGCTGGGTGGTACCGAACTGATTCGTCGTAAGCTCGGTAAGGATGCTTACGCAATGACAATCACACTTCTTCTGAATTCCGAAGGGAAAAAGATGGGTAAAACACAGAAGGGTGCGGTCTGGCTTGATGCGGAAAAGACCTCTCCGTTCGAATTTTTCCAGTACTGGAGAAATGTTGCGGATGCGGATGTTATTAAATGTCTTAAGATGTTAACCTTCCTTCCTCTGGAGGAAATCCTTGCAATGGAAGCCTGGGAAGGCAGCCAGTTAAATACCGCGAAGGAGATTCTTGCATTTGAGCTTACGAAGCTGGTACACGGAGAGGAAGAGGCCACAAAGGCAAGAGAGAGTGCCAGAGCCTTGTTCTCCGGTGCAGGAAGCCTTGAAAATATGCCGACTGCGGAGCTTACGGCAGAGGATTTTACCGATGGCAGACTTGACATTGTAGGGCTTGTGGTAAAGGCCGGTCTTTGTCAGACACGTTCTGAGGCAAGACGTAACGTAGAGCAGGGCGGTGTTACCGTAAATGATGAAAAGATTTCGGATATCAAGAAGGAGTACACTCCGGCGGAGTTCGGTGACGGACTTGTGGTTCGCCGCGGTAAGAAGAATTACAAGAAGGTAGTTGTAAAATAGTCAAACATGCTGCCGGTAAATATTACGTCTGAGGAGGGATACTATGTATAGTTTTGACCAATTGACCGGGATTTTTGAAAACCTGATAGATTCAAAGAATTTATTGATGCTTGGCATTGGTGCGGGTGCAACCATATTTCTTACATTACTGTTATATGTTTTCGTAATGCCAAAGCGTAAGGATGGAAGAACAAACGGGTTCTTCCAGATGCTCCATAATTTTTTCCATTTCAAAAAGATTTACATTGTGGCATTGTTAAAATTTATTTATGTAGTTGCAACCGTTGGAATTTTCTGTTTTGGAATCGTGCTCATGGTATATGATTTTAAAAATGCCTGGTTGCCTTCTCTGCTTATGATGACGGCAGGTACGATAACACTTCGCTTTTCCTATGAATTGATTCTTCTTGGGATTTTACTTGTTCAGAATGTCATTGATATTAATTCTGAGCTTGCCAAAATGAACCGTGAAACGGAAAAGGGTAAGAAAAACATGGTTCGGCCGGCGACCCCTGTAGTGCCTGTTACTCCTGTAGCACCGGCAGTTCCGGTAGCGCCTGTGGTACCGGCAACGCCTGTAGCACCTGTTGCTCCAATCGTACCTGTGACACCGGCAGCGCCTGTTGCTTCAATTGTACCTGTGACACCGGCAGCGTCTGTTGAGCCTGACGTACAGAAAGCACCTGTAATTACTGCAGAGCCGGAAGCAGCACCAGAAGCTATGGCAGAGCCGGAAGCAGCACCGGAAGCTTCTACGGTTGTGGCAGAAGAGGTGTCACCGGTGGCAGAAGAGGTTGTTATGACAGCACAGGACGTAGCACCGGCAGCGGAAGAGGTAACGGAAACAGAGTCAGTTGAAGAAACAGTACCGGTGGCAGAGCCGGCAGCGGAAGAGGTACCGGCACAGCAGGTATTTAAATTCTGTTCGAACTGCGGTGCAAAGTTTACGATGGACGCGAATTTCTGTGATAAGTGTGGGACAAAGCTGTAAAATCGTGTGAGATTGAGGGAAAGGAAATGGCTTCGGTTACAACTCTTTGTTATGTAGAGCGTGAGGATGCATATCTGATGATGCACCGCACGAAAAAGGAAAATGATCTGAGTAAAGATAAATGGATTGGAATCGGCGGTCATGTGGAGGCCGGAGAAAGTCCGGAGGAGTGCATCAAAAGAGAGGCAATGGAGGAGGCAGGGCTGGAGCTTTCCGACCTTCGCTTTCGAGGTTTGATAACGTTCTGTTATCGTAAGCCGGAAACAAAAGAGGAGGTCTGGGACGACTGGGAATATATGTGTCTGTTCACTGCAAGAACTTCTGTGGAAGAGCTTCCGGAGTGCGATGAAGGCGAGCTGGTATGGGTGAAGAAAACGGAAATACCTTCCCTGAAGCTCTGGAAGGGTGATTTGATTTTCTTTGATTTATTGCAGAAAAAGCAGGAATTTTTTTCGTTAAAGCTATGTTATCATGGTGAGGAATTGATTGAGGTTCAGGGAAATGAGTGAACAAAAGAAGCCTGAAACAGGCTACCTTTTCACGTTTTTGCATGTCTCCTGATGGTAGATGTCTGGCAGTTTATAGAATTAAAACTTTAACCGGAAAGACTTTTGAAATTTACCTCAAAGGTCTTTCTTTTTTTTAGATAAAATAGTCAGACAGAGAAAGAAAGCCGGGAAAGGTGTATAGGGTATGATTTGAAACGGGCAGTCATGAAGCATAAATCTGACCGTTTAACAAGTTAAGTGACCGCTTAAGGAGTTATGATTGAAATACACACTTCGTCTTGCTAAAATGAAAAAGGGGGTGAAGCTGTAAGGGGATAATTGAAGATGGTTAGAATGATTATTGGGGCAAAAATGATATATTTCAACAGCCGGTTTGCATGATGCAAATTGGCTGTTTGTGATATATAAAAAACTTCCGGTCACACCATGCGCAGGGGAGACCGGAAGCCGACACAAACACCCGCAAAGGAGTGCTCGAGCATAGTATACTGCTTCTTTCGGATGTTGTAAAGCATAATTTTTAGAAATGAAGGAGATAACGAAATGAAAAAAGGAACGTTAGGTAAAAAATTTTCAACAGTGGCAATGGCACTGGCTGCAACGGTAATGATGACAGCTCCGGCTTCGGCAATGGCAGTAACCACACCGAATAAAGGATGTCCGGCAAATACGGCAAACGGTTATCACAATTATGTGTATAAGTGCAATGGAGAGTATAAGAAGACGAAATCGTATAATCATGAATATGGCTGGTTCTGGAACAGAAAGACTTGTACAACATATCAGGATATGTTTGGCTGTGTTGAACTGTGTGATTTATGCGGATTGGATTTGGGTAATCCGGGAGTTTTACACGGACACGCGATTCGTCACGGTAGCTGCGGTAACTACGATGAGAGCTGGTGCAATGGAGCGGGAAGCTATGTTACTTATCTGAGATAATGAAATTTTTTCGCGGGGAGCTTTTGCTCCCCGCGAAATGAGAAGGAGAAAACGATGGAGCGGGTGGAACGGAAAGGAAATGAAGGAATAAGGAAGCTTTTTCGTGGAGTAATCATTGTGGCAGTGATTCTGGCAGTTTGGTATGGTTGTAGCCGGATTCCTTATTTTGTTGTAAAGAGGAACCTTTCTTTACAATATGGATTTACATATGAAAACAATGAAGCTGTGGTGGAACGGAGAAAAAAGTATGTGACAAGGGAATATTATTCCGGATTACAGGAGAATGAAGCGGTACGGACACGGCAAAATATACGTAATCATAAGGGAAGGTGTGAGCTTTTTTATGTAGAGCTTGGAAAGCGTGATGCGGAAGGAGCAATTCCGTATACCATTTTATATGAATTGAGTTATGAAGACGGGGTATTGCCGACGGAGCGGGTTCATATAGAAGGAAAACAGGAGGTGGAGCGTTACTTAGGAATCTGGTGGAAAGTAAGCGAGGATAAAGTGACTCATTCCTGCTTTTTCAATGGGGATGTGGATTCTATTATAGAACAGCTTCGTGAGGAAGAGGAACATCATCATGACGAACATGGCCATGAGCATGAATAGGGAGAGAAAAAGATGAATTACATTCATTTATATATAAAGAGGACCTTTACCAATAACATAAAAAAACAGTTGTTTTTGATTCTTGGAATCGCAGCTTTTGTGGCGATATTAGCCAGTGAAGTGATGAGATCGGATGCGAATGAACGGAGTCTTGTAAATGATTCGCGAAGTGAAAACTACGGATTTTCAGCGAAAATCTGTAAGTGCCCGCCAGAGGGCATTACCTTTTTAGAGGAACATGAGGAGATAACGTTAGTGCAGCCGGTGGAAGTGGCGGAAGTGCTGTCGGGACCTGTGGGTGTAGAGCTTGTGGTATCCTCCCGCGTGCCGGATACCTGGAAACTCAACTATTTATACGGAGAACCACCGGGACCGGGGGAGGTTGTGCTGACGGATGCAGCAGTAATCGGGAAGCGTCAACCGGAGCCGGGAGAAACAATTCGGATAACGGTAAAGGTGGGAGAAGAAGAAAAGCAGGTGGATGCTGTGGTATCCGGAGTGGTAAAGGGCATTTATTTATTTACAGGCGAATATGCCTTTTTGTATGAAGAGGATTTTATTAACTTGACCGGTGGCCTGGCTGACGAGGAACGGCGCTATGATGCTTTTGTACAAAACATTTACGGAGATTTTGATCAGGGAAATGTCTTATATCAGATGTACGAGAGGTATGGAACCTATGCCATGGATTCCAGCCCGGAGGTGTTTCATAGGGAATATGATTTAGGCTGGGTTCTTTCCATGGCGATGCGTGTGGTTGTTTTATTCGGTGTTTGTCTTACGGCGGTCATTTACCTGATTATACAGGATGACAAGAAAATCATAGGTGTTTACCGGACCTTAGGGGCAAA
Source organism: uncultured Clostridia bacterium (assembly GCA_945622055.1). Lineage (GTDB taxonomy): Bacteria > Bacillota > Clostridia > Lachnospirales > Lachnospiraceae > SIG307. The sequence goes on along the minus strand of CALZBV010000031.1, from coordinate 1,357 downwards.
GAAATATCAGATTGCGTTCATGTTGACTGTAAGGATGTTGTGTTCCGGCGGAATCGGTACGGTGCTCGGCTTTTTGTTTGTGGTACTGCTGGAAGCAGTGGAAAATCTTTTGACCACCACCAATACGGCTGCGATAGATGGTGTCAGTTGGCAATGCATACTTTGGATTTCGGTAGGGGTACTGGTAGCATTGGTTCTGATGCAGATTCCGGTGCTTTATCATCTGTTAAAGGAAACTCCGGTTACATTACTGGAGGAGACGGTAAGCAAGGGGGAGAATCTGGTTTGTTTGAAGAAACCGAAGGTTCTTTCGGTAAAGCATCCTCTTTGGTGGTACTCCGGTTTGGAGGGGAAACGTCTGAGAGGACGTCAGGTAGGGATTATACTTATTTCGTTGTTTGCATTTTACCTGGTCTCGGAAATTTTTCTACTTCAAGATGCCTACATGCAGGACGGTAGGAGTGATGCAAAGGAGATTACCTATACGGTAAGAAAAGAGGTAGAGAGTTTTTCAAAAGAGGAACTGGAATTACTTTGCGAACTGCAGGGACTTAAGGTAGAGACGATGGAAGAAGAACCGGAGGAATCGTTACGGGAGGTTGCTGTGGTTTTGCTGGATGCGTATGAAACAGTGGCAAAGTCGGTGGAAGAAGCGGTACCGGAGGCAAGACTGGCAGAAGATAAACAGTACATAGGAATTTCGCGGGATGAGTTGAATCATGACATAAGGCTTGCATGGATTTCGGACGTAACCATACAGCTACTGACAGCGGTAGTATTTCTGTTCTGTTATTATTCCTTTTATTATCTGGAAAAGGTCGAGGAATTTCGAAGGTTTTATGCGATGGGAGCTTCCTTACCTATGATTCGCCAGGTGATGCTGTTTCAGGCGTTACGTAGTTCTTTTTTGATTGCATTGATAAACGGGATCGTCAGCTATGGAATATATTACTGGCGTGCATCGCAGTTTGACGGACACTGGTTAGAGGATGGGCTTAAGCAGCATCCGGTGGTAGAGGTACTGATTCTGGTTGTAATTGTATTCGGTGTTACCATGGGAGCTACCATGTATGCTTCGAAGCAGGTTTTACGTGAATTGGAACAGAAAGTATAAGAAGGGAAGGAAATATATGTCTATTTTAAGAACAGAAGGATTGTCGAGAGTATATCATCAGGGAGATGTGGATGTCAGAGCGTTGCGGGATTGCAGCTTTTCCGTGGAAAAGGGAGAGTTTGCGGCAGTGGTGGGAGCCAGCGGGTCCGGAAAGAGTACACTTCTTAATCTGTGCGGCGGTCTGGACCGCCCTACCGGTGGTAAAGTATTTATCGGCGAGGAGGAGCTTTATAAGAACTCAGA
>CALZBV010000030.1 GCA_945622055.1 uncultured Clostridia bacterium | reverse complement strand
CCTCCTAGAGCTGGTCTTGATACTAAAACGATTAACTACATACACCTTTTCATTCATCCTTTTCACCTCCTCTTTTTTCAAATACGAACTTTTTATTCGCATTCATACTATCACTGCTCAGTAAATCTTGTCAATACCAAATGCGAATTATTTTTTCGTATTACGACTTTACAATTCGTATTACTTCTGTTACAATGCAATAGAACCAATCAAAATCAATAATCGAGGTGACGATATGAAAGATAAAACCGAATTGGGACTTAGAATCAGAAATGCCAGAAAAGCAGCTCACATGAATCAGACAGAGTTAGCAGAAAAGCTTCAAAAGACCATGAGAACAGTACAAAAATACGAAAGCGGTGAAATCGAGCCTTCATTTGCAATCATCAATGAAATTGCCAACATACTTAATGTTTCCGCTGCTGAACTGATGGGACATGAGAAGCAGTATATACAGTTGAATACTCTTTCAGATGTATTATATGTAATCAATGAATTGAACAAGAAAGCCGGCATTCACTTTAACATCGAAGTAAATAAGCCTTCAAATAACGGAGAATGGTCTTGTGCGTTGAAATTTGATGGAAACGATAAGAATGCAGAACTTAACCAGGATTTATGTCTCTTCTTAGAAAGATATGCAGATGAAATAGAGGAAACAAGCGATACTCCTCATGCAAGAGCTCATTTTGATCACTGGTTTGATACAGAACTGGCTTATTATGCCGGAATCGCATTAAAGAACAAAATCGATGATATAGGCTAAGCCTTTTATCATAAATAACCTGGGCAAAGAAAGGAGAAAAGATTTATTTGAAATTACCAAACGGATACGGAAGTGTTAAAAAGTTATCCGGAAACAGGAGAAATCCATATGCAGTGAGAATCACAACAGGGTGGGAAATTGATCCTGTCACCGAAAAGAAGAAGCAGAAATATATAACAATAGGGTATGCTCCTACTAAAAAGGATGGTTTGCAGATGCTTGCTGAATATCATCAGAATCCATTTGATACTAAAGCAGCCAAAACAACCTTTCAGGAGATATACGATTTATGGTCTAAAGAGAAATATCCTACAATATCCAAATCAAACGTTCATGGCTATGAAGCATCATATAAAGCCTGTGGAACGCTCTATAACAAGGTATTTAAGGATATCCGCCTTGCTGACCTTCAGTATGTAGTTGATACTTGTGGGAAGAACTATCCAACCTTAAGAAAGCTTAAAGTGCTCTTCAATCAGCTTTACAGCTATGCATTAAAGCATGATATCTGCAATAAAGACTATTCAGAATATGTTGATATCATCAAATACAAAGATAAGAATCCTAACAGTAATAAACGTACCAAGTTTACAAAAGCAGAAATTGCTAAGCTATGGGATTTCAAAGAAGATAAGTATTATCAGATTATCCTAATGCTTATATACAATGGCTGCAGAATATCAGAATTCATAAACTTAAAGAAGGAAAATGTTCACCTGGATGAACAGTACATCGATATTGTTTCAAGCAAAACAGAAAACGGTGTACGAAGAATTCCTATAGCAGACAAAGTACTTCCCTTCTACAAAAGCTGGTACGAATCCTCTGAATGTGAATATCTGCTTCATACCGAAAAACAAAGTCACTTTACCTACAACAATTACAAGGACAGCTACTGGTTCCCGCTAATGGAAGTATTAGGAATGAATCATCAACCTCACGATACAAGACATACTTGTATATCAATGCTCACTGAGGTGCACGCTCATCCTACTATGATAAAAATTATTGCCGGGCACTCAGGCGCTATGTCTCTTACCGAAAAGGTTTACACTCATCTGGACATAGAGGTACTACTTGCAGAAATCAATAAAATATAGTGAGATTATTGTTCCCTACGTGTGTCCTACTTGTTCCTTACGGTACAAAATTTTCTACTTTTCAGTACTTCTCACGACAATTCATATAAAAAGAAAAACCCCGGAAATACTGGATTTCCGAGGTTTGTAAACTCTTTGATATTCTCTTTTGATTATCTCTTGCTGAACTGCGGTGCACGTCTTGCAGCCTTCAAGCCGTACTTCTTTCTTTCCTTCATACGCGGATCTCTGGTTAAGAAACCTGCCTTCTTTAAGGTCGGACGATAGTCTGCGTCTGCCTGAAGAAGTGCACGGGAAATACCGTGTCTGATTGCACCTGCCTGGCCGGTGAATCCACCGCCACGAACGGTTACGATAACGTCAAACTTATCAACCGTCTCAGTTGCAACTAACGGCTGACGAACGATAAGCTTTAAGGTCTCAAGACCGAAATACTCATCGATATCTCTCTTATTGATGGTAATCTTGCCGTTACCCGGTACAAGATATACTCTGGCAACACTGCTCTTTCTTCTACCAGTTCCATAAAACTTTGCTTTTGCCATGATTTATTCCTCCTTTCGACCTCTCTTAGATATTGTAAGCTTCCGGCTTCTGTGCAGCATGCGGATGCTCAGCACCTGCATATACATGAAGCTTTGTAATCATGCTTCTTCCAAGCGGTCCCTTCGGAAGCATTCCCTTTACTGCAAGAGTAATAACATCCTCCGGCTTCTTCTCGAGCATCTCACGAAGTGTGGTCTCTCTCATTCCACCCGGATAATCAGAATGCTTGTAGTAAATCTTCTGGTCCAGCTTCTTACCGGTAACCTTTACCTTCTCTGCATTCACTACAACTACGTTATCACCGGTATCGATGAATGGTGTGAACGTAGGCTTGTTCTTTCCTCTTAAGATCTTAGCGATCTCAGAAGATAAACGTCCTAAAGTCTTTCCCTCTGCATCGATTACATACCACTTTCTCTCGATTGCAGCTGCACTTGGCATATAACTGTTCATTGCGTTTCCTCCTTATTTTTTCGAATTGTTCTATTTCTCCGGTCAGCATCCGCCAACCAGCGGATTTCTTCACCAACATTTTGCATTATACGTGGTTCTGCCCTCAGTGTCAAGCAGTTTTTCTTTACTTTTTAGGCAATTTTTCAAATTTTCTCTTTATTCATTTGAAAATATCATTTCAATAATTACTATTCTATGTGAATATTTAATTGTCCGCAGTTCTCCTCCGGCCTGTCCATAACCGGATTTGGAAAATATTCGATGCCCACGAGCATAAGTCCCTTCGCAGGTGCGGTCGGTCCTGCTGCCTCACGATTTTTCGCAGCCAGCATCTCTGCGACCTCCTCAGGCCTTTTCAGATGCTCACCCACCAAAAGCAGCGTTCCGGTGATGATGCGAACCATGTTATACAAAAATCCGTTTCCGGAAATCCGAATGGTAATCAGGTGATTTTCCTCTGTAATGTCAATGGAATATATGGTACGCACATGGTCAGGGGACTGTGTTTTGGTCGAGCAAAAGCTCGTAAAATCATGCTCTCCAAGCAGACAGGCCGCCCCGGCACGCATTGCCTCAACATCAATTTTATGGTAAACAAAGTGGGTATAGCCCCGGTTAAAGGGCTGGATGAAATCTGCATTCCAGATACGGTATTCGTAGGTTTTCCTGCTGTCCCATTTACGCGGATGAAAATCCGGAAGCACCTCAACGGAACGCTGCACCACGATATCCTCCGGCAGGCTGTGGTTAAGCGCATAACAGAGCTTTTCTGCCGGAATCCGGGTATTCGTATCAAACACCGCTACATTTCCCATGGCGTGAACGCCGGAATCCGTGCGGCTTGCGCCGATTACCTCGATATCCTCCTGCAGTAGTCTGGAAAGCTCCCGGTTCAGAACCTCCTCCACCGTAATCGCATTCGGCTGAATCTGCCAGCCACAGTATTTTGTTCCATCGTAAGCCACGACCAGCATAATCCTTCGCATGATATTCCTCCCTTTCCTGCCGGCAAATGCATTCATCAGCGTTTTCCAAAATGATTTCCAACAAAACCAGTCGTTTCCGAACAGACCGCCCGACCGGTATCGCAAAGCCCGGCTTCTTTTATTTCAGAAATGGTACAAAGCTGCTTCCAATTACCAGTCCGAGATATCCGGCCAATACCAGATACCCGACATAGTCAAGCTTTTTATAGTGCAGTGGCTTCATTTTCGTACGCCCCTCACCACCATGATAGCAGCGTGCCTCCATTGCCATTGCAAGATCGCTTGCGCGCCGAAACGCCGAAACAATCAGTGGCACAAGGAGCGGAATCAGTGCCTTTACCCTCTGCAGCAGCTTGCCACTTTCAAAGTCTGCACCACGTGCCTGCTGTGCCTTCATAATCTTATCGGTTTCTTCCACCAGAATCGGAATAAAGCGGAGCGCAATCGACATCATCATTGCAATCTCGTGTACCGGCACGTGAATTACCTTAAGTCCCCGGAGTCCCTTTTCCAGACCATCGGTCAACTGATTCGGCGTTGTTGTAAAGGTCATCAGAGAAGAACCAATAACCAAAAGCACCAGTCTGAGTCCCATAAGAGCCGCCGTAATCAGTCCTTCATCATAAATATGGAAAATCCAGAAGGACGCAAGCTCTGTTCCCTGCTTCGTCAGGAAAATGTTAAACAGCAGGGTTATGATGAGTAGCATCAGCACCGGTTTTAATCCCCGCACGATATAGCGGAAGGGCACCCTGGAAAGCTTCACACAGACTGCAACGAATGCGATGGCAAGTACATAGCCAAGATACCCGGAAAAAACAAATAGAGATACCAGATACAGCATCGTTGCCGAAAGCTTTACGCGTGGGTCAAGACGATGAATCGGTGAATCTACCGGATAATACTGACCGATTGTAATATCACGTATCATCTGCTCCCTCCCTTCCAGTCTGCAAGCAACAGCTCCCTTGCCTCTGCAAGCGTGGTCGCATTCTGCGCAAGCGCCACTCCCGCCTCGCGCAAACGCTCGGAAAGATAGGTCACCTGTGGTGCCGCAAGTCCAATCTCCTCCAGTTCACGATAGAGTTCAAATACCTCCCGCGGACTTCCGTCTGCAAACACGTTTCCCTTGTTCATTACAATCAGGCGGGTCGCATACTTTGCCACATCCTCCATGCTATGAGATACCAGAATCACTGTACGGTTGCCTTCCGCATGAATCTCTGCAATCCGGTCCAGTATCTCATCCCTGCCACGTGGGTCAAGTCCTGCCGTTGGCTCGTCCAGAATCAGAAATTCCGGCCGCATGGCAAGAACACCCGCAATGGCAACGCGACGCTTCTGACCGCCGGAAAGCTCAAACGGAGAAGCATCATACAGCTCCTCACTGATGCCCACCTCCTTAAGTGCGGCAAATACGCGCATATCTACTTCCAGCTGCGGAAGTCCCATATTTTTCGGTCCAAACGCAACATCCTTTACTACCGTAGTTTCAAAAAGCTGATGCTCCGGGTACTGAAACACCAGTCCGACATGGCTGCGCAGTTCTTTTTTGTTAAATTCCTTTGCACCGATATCATTTCCTTTATAATAAATGTGTCCGGAGGTCGGTTGCAGCAACCCGTTCAAATGTTGAATCAGCGTTGACTTTCCGGAACCGGTATGACCGATCAATCCGATAAACTCATTTTTTCCAAGTACAAGATTGATATCCTGCAATGCGTGCTTTTCATACGCTGTCCCGGCACCATATACATAATTCACATGGTCAAGTACCATGCACTCCTTTAAATTCCTGCGTTGTGCGTCCATTCAACCTCCTCCTTTCCAAAATTTTCATTTTCCTATTCTCTATGGCAGATTCTTCCGCCTCTGCTCAATCAGACATCATAATAGCACTTATTTTTTGCCTGTAAATACGCCTGGGTGAATTCATCTACAGTTAAAATACCATCCGGAAGCGGCACTCCTGCCTGCTTCAGCTCATAGGCAAGCTCCGTTACCTGCGGTACCTCCAGACGATATTCCTTCAGCCGCTTTACCTGGGAAAACACCTCGCGCGGTGTTCCCTGCATCACTGCTTTTCCGCTATCCATAACAATCACACGGTCTGCATCAATGACCTCATCCATGTAATGTGTAATCAGCAGAATCGTAACGCCCTCGTTCTTATTCAGCTCATGAAGGGTTCGTAATACTTCCTTTCTTCCGGCCGGGTCAAGCATTGCCGTTGGTTCATCCAATACAATGCAATCCGGACGCATTGCCATTATTCCCGCAATGGCAACTCTTTGTTTTTGTCCACCGGACAAACGGTTTGGGGAATGTGTCCGATACGCAGTCATACCAACCGCTTCCAGACTATCCTCTACTCTCTTCCAGATGTCCTTCGTCGGGATTCCGATATTCTCCGGTCCAAATGCTACATCCTCTTCTACAACAGAAGCAATAATCTGATTATCCGGATTCTGAAATACCATTCCGGCACTTTTTCGAATCTCCCAAAGTAGCGCCTCGTCCTTTGTATTCATTTCATTTACAAACACATTACCCTCTGTTGGAGAGAGCAGTGCATTCATATGCTTTGCTGCTGTAGATTTGCCGGAGCCGTTATGTCCTAAAATAGCAACAAACTCCCCTCTGGACACTTCCAGAGAAACATCATCAAGAGCTTTATTAATGCTTTCCACATTTCCTTCTTCATCCCGCCGGATATATTCAAACACCAGATTCTCGGTGCGAAGCATATTTTTCTTCATAACAGTCTCCCAAAACATAATCCGCATATGCATTGTGTAAAGCTAATAATTCAATTGAAAAACGGGGAAGGCTTTTGCCTTCCCCGCCAACTACGCTTATACTAACTCAATGATAACTTCCATTGCAGCATCGCCCTTACGCTGACCAATCTTTACGATTCTGGTGTATCCACCCTTACGGTCTGCATACTTCGGTGCAATCTCGTTAAACAGCTTATCAGCAACGTCTACCTTCTTGGTATTCTTCTTCTTGCCTGCTGCTTCAGTTGGTACGGAAGTTACTCCGTAAAGAACCTTGTTCATCTGACGTCTTGCATGAAGTCTGGAAGCGCTGTCCTTCTTGATTTCCTTTTCAACTTCATCGAAAACATCAACTTTCTTTCCGTTAACGACTTCCTTTACTCTCTTGCCGTCCTTGTCCTTACGAGCAACCTTTGCCTTAACGGTAACGGTCTCGAAGTTATCCTTTTCCTTAACAGCCATGGTAATCAGATGCTCTGCAATGCTGCGGATTTCCTTAGCCTTAGCTTCGGTAGTCTTGATCTTGCCATGGTATAACAGGTTGGTTACCTGATTTCTTAACAATGCTTTTCTCTGGCTTGCGGTTCTGCCAAGCTTTCTATAACCTGCCATTGTGCCTTCCTCCTAATATTAGTCGTCACCCTGGTTTAATGATAAACCAAGTTCCTTTAACTTAGCAAGAACTTCCTCTAAGGACTTACGACCAAGGTTACGAACCTTCATCATGTCCTCCGGAGTCTTACTGATTAACTCTTCAACGGTATTGATGCTTGCTCTCTTTAAGCAGTTGAAGGAACGAACAGAAAGCTCAAGCTCTTCAATGCTCATTTCGAGTGCCTTACTCTTATCGTTGTTTTCCTTCTCAACAAGAACCTCAACGTTCTTTGCCTTTTCAGACAGGTCGATGAAGGAATTCAAATGCTCACTAAGTACCTTTGCAGCAAGGCTGACAGCCTCGTCCGGAGCAAGGGTACCATTCGTGTATACATCGAGCGTTAATTTATCGAAGTCGGTAATCTGGCCGACACGGGTATTTTCAACGGTAAGATTTACTCTCTCTACCGGAGTAAAGATAGAGTCTACAGCAATTACGCCAATCGACATCTTATCGTTCTTATTCTTGTCTGCGCCAATGTAACCTCTGCCCTTCTGAATCGTAAGCTCCATATAGAGCTTGGAATCAGCACCGCCATTTAACGTAGCGATTACCTGATCCTTATTCACAATCTCAATATCCTGATCAACCTGGATATCTGCAGCGGTAACCACGCCTTCGCCGGAGAAGTCAATGTAAGCCGTCTTCAGCTCATTTGTTTCGCTTGTGTTCTTAATGGCAAGACTCTTAATGTTCATGATGATCTCGGTAACGTCTTCTTTTACGCCCGGAATCGTACTGAACTCATGTACAACACCGTCAATCTTTACATGACTTACTGCTGCACCCGGAAGAGACGAAAGCATAATTCTTCTGAGAGAATTACCCAATGTCGTTCCGTATCCTCTTTCAAGAGGCTCTACCACAAAACGACCGTACTTATTATCCTCGGAAATTTCAGCAATTTCAATTTTCGGTTTTTCAAAATCAAACAAAGCGGACCCTCCTTGATATCTAAAAAGATGAATGATTACTTGGAATATAACTCGACGATAAGCACTTCATTTACAGGAACATCAATCTGGTCTCTGGTAGGAATTTCCTTAACAGTACCGGTCAGATTCTCCTGATCTGCTTCAAGCCAGGAAGCAACGGTTCTTCCACCGGTCACTTCGAGAACATCCTTATATCTCTGGGTGCTCTTTGCCTTCTCGGAAATGGAGATAACATCTCCAACCTTAACAATGTAAGACGGGATGTTTACACACTTGCCGTTTACTAAAACGTGCTTGTGGTCAACAATCTGTCTAGCCTCACGTCTGGTTCTTGCATATCCGAGACGGAAAATAACGTTATCCAGACGAAGCTCTAACAGAATCATCATATTTTCACCGGTAGTACCATACTTTAACTTCTTTGCCTTCTCGAAGTTGTTACGGAAAGGCTGCTCAAGTACACCGTAAATAAACTTAGCCTTCTGCTTCTCACGAAGCTGCATTCCATATTCGCTTACCTTTTTACCTGCTCTTACGAAGTTTCTCTTAGACTTCTTATCAATGCCGATTACAGCCGGCTCAATGCCAAGGCTTCTGCACTTCTTTAAAACAGGACCCATATCTCTAGCCATGTGTCAGTTCTCCTTTCAAAAATTCATCAGACTCTTCTGCGCTTCGGCGGTCTGCAACCATTGTGCGGAACCGGAGTTACATCCTTAATGCTGGTAACTTCGATGCCACATGCCTGAAGAGCACGAATAGCTGCTTCTCTGCCGGAACCCGGTCCCTTAACCATAACATCAACAGACTTTAATCCGTGCGGGATAGCTGCCTTTGCTGCGGTCTCAGCTGCCATCTGAGCTGCATAAGGAGTAGACTTTCTGGAACCTCTGAATCCTAAACCACCGGCACTTGCCCAGGAAAGAGCATTGCCTTCTGCATCTGTAAGCGTAACGATTGTATTGTTAAAAGATGACTGGATGTGTGCCTGTCCACGATCAACGTTCTTCTTGACACGCTTCTTAGCCACTTTCTTTGCTGCTAACTTCTTAGCCATGACAAATCCTCCTTATATTACTTCTTCTTATTCGCAACTGTTCTCTTCGGACCTTTTCTGGTTCTTGCGTTGTTCTTAGTATTCTGTCCGCGAACCGGAAGACCCTTTCTGTGACGAATGCCTCTGTAGCATCCGATTTCCTGCAGTCTCTTAATGTTAAGAGCGATTTCTCTTCTGAGATCACCCTCTACAAGATAATCTGCGTCGATAACATCACGAATTCTTGCAACTTCCTCGTCGGTCAAATCCTTGACACGAGTATCCGGATTTACTTCTGCCTTGGCAAGAATCTTGTTGGAGCTTACTCTACCGATTCCATATACGTAGGTAAGTCCGATTTCTACACGTTTCTCTCTTGGTAAGTCTACACCACTGATACGAGCCATGTGCGCTTTACACCTCCGTTAAAAATGTTAAAAGTTCCCGCGGAATACTCCGCATGCCCATACGGGCGCCCGAAAATCGGGATTGGCAGCCATGCTGCCCCAGCCGCTTTAAATTGTGACGGCAACGGCGCGTCCCGTGCCGAAAGATCCGGTGATAATGACACCGTTTCTAAAGCATAACGCCAAAAAACCGGAACCGCCTTTTCACACCAAAAAAGCGTTTCCGCAAACCGGCATGCATCGCATGCGTCGCATCGGCCTTCTGCCCACAATATCACAATGTTCCCACTGCTGCCTTCCGGCCTTAGCAGGGGCTTGTAACACAAAAAGCAAGAACTGTTTCTCTATCTACCAGACGGTATTTATTGAAACGACCTGCCCCGGGTTTCCCCACAAAGCAAAGTCTTAGCCTTGTCTCTGCTTGTGCTTCGGGTTCTCGCAGATAATTCTGATTGCACCCTTACGCTTAATGATTTTGCACTTTTCGCAAATCGGTTTTACGGAAGATCTAACCTTCACTATAGTTCACTCCTTTCGAAAAAAGTCCGTCTATCATTGTATCATGTAATTTTTCATTTTGCAAGTCCTATTTTAAGGAATTTTTCAAGATTTTCCATTTTACGGCCGCAGCGGGGATTGGATAGGGAATGCAGCGCCGTCCCTGCACCCCAGATCCAGGATACGTCCACTAAGCGCCTGCTCCGGCACATAGGTCATCATTTCATTCAACAGTCTGATGCTTTACCGGATTCCGTATTTCTCGATGATATAATCCATATCTTTATCTCCTCTTCCGGAGAGATTGATGAGAATAGAGCCCTTGCCCATCTTCTTTGCAAGCTTCATGGCATATGCCACTGCATGAGAGCTTTCGATTGCCGGAATGATTCCCTCCATACGGGAAAGGGTAAAAAATGCGTTAATCGTTTCCTCATCGTCCACCACATCATACTTTACTCTGCCAAGATCATGCAGAAATGCATGCTCCGGACCGGAGGACGGATAATCAAGACCGCTTGCCACGGAATATACCGGAGCCGGCTCCCCGTTTTCATCCTTTAACATAATACTGTTAAATCCGTGCATCACACCCTCGGTGCCATACTGAAGGCTTGCTGCATGATCACCAAGCTTCGGGCCGCGGCCAAGAGGCTCTACGCCGTAGATATCTACCGGGTCATTTAAGAAGCCCGCAAACATGCCGGCTGCGTTGGAACCGCCACCCACACATGCAACAACGGCATCCGGCAGCTCACCGGTCAGCTCCATAAACTGTTCTCTGGCCTCGATTCCGACAACACTCTGGAAATCACGTACCATCATCGGGAACGGATGCGGTCCCACAACAGAACCAATGCAATAAATACAGTCCTTATACTCCCTGCTGTATGCCGCAAATGCAGCGTCTACTGCTTCCTTTAAGGTTGCCAGTCCGTCGGTAACCTCAATTACATTGGCGCCGAGAATCTTCATGCGTGCTACATTCGGAGCCTGCTTCTTAATATCAACCGCACCCATATAAATGTCACACGCAAGACCAAAGTACGCTGCTGCCGTAGCCAGTGCAACACCATGCTGTCCCGCACCGGTTTCTGCAATCACCTTTTTCTTTCCCATATACTTCGCAAGAAGCGCTTCTCCCATACAGTGATTCAGCTTATGAGCTCCCGTGTGGTTCAAATCCTCACGCTTTACATAAAGCTGCACATTGCCAAGAGAGCCGGACAATCTTTCCAGATAGGAAACCGGTGTCGGTCTTCCCTGAAACTCCCTGCGAATCCGACGAAGCTCACTGATAAATTTGCTTGATTTACAAATGGTAAAGTACGCCGCGGTGATTTCATCCATTGCAGCCTTTAATTCCGGCGCAATGTAGGCACCGCCGTACTTACCGAAATAACCGTTTTCATCCGGATAATTCTTTAAATAGGTATCAAAATTAATATTGTTGAAATTCATGCTATGTCCTCCCTAAATTCAGTTTCATTTCCTGCCTTTCTTCATTATTACATATTACACGCAGCATTTCAACAAAATTATTTCCAAATGCAGAAGTTTCGTATTTTCTATAAATCACTTTTTGCCCATTCAAAAAAGGCACCCACTCGTTTGCGAAATCAGTTCTTCATATGTCGTTGCAGACGAATAATTTATATCGATTTATTCATAACTTCAGAAAGATTCATTTTCTTTAAACTTCCTGTTTGAACTGCTGTTGAAAAAACAGTAACACTAAGCATTGCGATAATTGCTAAAAAAATCTCCTCAAACGGTAACTCCAGAGGCATCCTGGTTCCTTTCATGATTGCCGCAAGTAATAATCGCTCAATAACAATCCCTAACGTAACGCCGAATACGCAAGAAGCAACACAGATTATTGCCTTTTCGGCCATAATAACATATCTTACCTTTCTTGTAGTTGCACCTACCGATTTTAGTATTGCATATTCTTTTTGTGATATTTCCCATTCAATCATGATCGTACACAATACAATAATAAAGCCAATTAATGCAGCCAGAATAATAACTACATAAAGCAATCCTATTACGAATTCACTTGCTTCCATGCTTGAACGACTGGTATCAAAGTAATTCATGCTCCGAAAGCAACCAAGTGTCTTTAAATCGTCCGCAATATCACTAAGCTTTTTTTCATCCTTCAAAGCAATATCAATCGCGCTCGCCCATTCAAAATCATTATTTATATTGCTTCTGTAATATTCTTCCGAAATAATAATCACAGGGCACAACAACGACTGTTCATATAAATCGTCCTCGACAACTCCTATTATAGGCATGGACATAAAACATTCTTCTTTCATCAGCGTTTCTAAATAATTATGTACTTCTTTACCATCATACGTTCCTAACTGTATCTGTTTTAACGCAAAATTGTTAAGCGAAAAGAAATCAACAATCTTGAGGCTATCTCCAATGCCCATTTTCGACACCTCAGACTTTTTCGAATAATCAACACCACTTCCGCTCGTAACTACATTTGTATAATTAACAAGAATGCATCCACCTTTTGACACATCTGAACTACCGCTTTTTATCACTGGCTGTAGCTTGTTTAATTCCTCTTCTGTATAAACCACTATCCGGATATCATCATAAACTCCATCTGTAATTGAATAAAGATTCCTGCTCTCGGCACGGCAGAAACTAGTATCCACATTAGAAATACGGTCAATTACAATTGGATATAGCTTGGCTTCCATCACTCCATTCAATTCTTTTACCCTTTTCAAAATCTCCTCCGCTGGAACTTGTTGAGAATAGGATGGAATCAGTTCTAAACGAGCATCAAAAGGCGGAATAAGTTCTCCATTTCCTCCATATATGCGACGGGCATCACGATTAAACATAGAAATAAATACAAAAAATAAAATGCTTGACGAAAATAAAACTATGCTCAAAATCGTTTTCCACTTATTTCTGCCAAGAGAGGTCACAATATAGGCTATTACAGGATTCTTGATTTTTCGGGACCTTCCTCTTTTGTTTTTTACTTTCAGATTTTGACTATTCAAAAGAGTCGCTGAGATTGATCTGCGAAAGGATTTTCTCGTCTGAAGAAGCACAGAAGCAAGTGACAAAATCCAGACAATAATTATACTTACAATACTAGAGGTCAATAGATAGTTACTTAATAGTTCATTTATACTATCGACGGAAAGTCCCGATAGTCCAATAGAAGCATAGAACAAAAAAATCGTAACAATTATAGCTGCTGCCATCGCCAACCAAGATAACAAGGACATTTCCATTGCTTCATATTTCAATATCTGTATTTTTCTAGCACCAAACGACCGCATAATCGCATTTTCTTTGTCTGTCTGAGGAGCTCTGAGCGCTACAACACTTCGAATCATGGAATAACATATAACAATAAAAACAAACGCAAGAAGAACATATAAAATAAGTCCTGTTTTATCGCCGTTTTCAATCATTGAAAGTTGTGCTTCATTAATGCTATAAGACACACCATAAGCATTTGCAATCTTTATGGTTTTATTCTTAATATCTAGCTTGTTACGATAAATAACATCTGTATATTGAAAACAATCCGTCCTATTTTCTATCATAAAAGCCTCTGCCCCAAAGAAAGTGTCCGTATTGGCATATTCATAAAAACCAGAAATCGTAACGCTTTGAGAGAATTCTGCTTCATTTGATATTTCAATTCTATCACCAATTTTCCAAATACTTTTCGTGTTATATTTAAAACTCCCTGGGAGTAATACCTCAGCTTCATTTCGCGGCAAGTCTCCTTCAACAACAATATCCTTAAAAATACCATTGGCATTTTCAAGAGATCTCACCGTCAAAGAAACCTTTTCTCTTCCGTTGTCGAAAATCATTTCGGATACATTATACCGCGATAATTGGTCAATCCCCCTTTTTTTCATTTCACTGTTACTCATATTCGGTATATCACCGAAAAAAGTAGCCTGTTGGTTACCAAAAGAGCCATTTGCCTTTGTAGCTTCCCGAACAAAAGAAAAACATACCAAAAGAACACCAAGCAGAGCTATCCCTACTACTGATATCATACAGAATTCAAGAGCAAACATTCGTTTTTTCTGTTTAAGATTGCTGTAAATCAATGCTAAATAATTACTCACAATTTTTCCTCTCATCCTTAACAATTCTTCCATCTTCCATAAGAATCATGCGATCTGCCATTTCAGCGATTTTAGTACTATGGGTAACAACTACAAGCGTCATGTTATAATCCTTCTTCATGCTTACTAGGAGGTTCATAATTTCTTCGCTCGTTTTTTTGTCAAGATTACCGGTTGGTTCATCTGCCAGAAGAATCTCCGGTTTATTGATCAGTGCTCGTCCTATTGCTACTCTTTGCTGCTGTCCACCACTTAGTTCGGACGGGAGGTGATTTTCTCTACCCTTTAGAGAAAGCTTTTCAATAAGCTCCCTGACCTCCTTCTCGTCTGTCTTTTTTCCAGCAAACCTTCCTGGCATCAAGATATTTTCTTCCACAGTAAGCATAGGTAAAAGATGAAATCCTTGGAAAATCATTCCAATCTTTTCTCCTCGTATTTTAGAAAGAATCACATCTTCCTGCTTAACTTCTTCGTTACAAATCAAAAAACTCCCGGAAGTAGGATGATCCATGCATCCCAAAATATTGACAAGTGTAGATTTTCCAGATCCGGATTCCCCGGTAATAGCTACAAAACTTCCCTTTTCGATTTCAAGACTAACATTATCAAGAGCCTTTATTTCCACATCTCCTTGATGATATATCTTACAGATATTCTTCGTTTCTAGTACGTTCATGTAATAATCCTTTCGTTATTTTATATTATGAAAAACAAAACATAGGACAAACCAACTATTATTCTTTGATAAAAAGCTTTAAAATACTATATTTCCTGAGAGAGCTTCCGCGTCAAATCCCAAATTTTGGGCCCCATCTATGATTCCTTGAAGACTTGTTCCGTTTTTTCCTGTCCGTGTTAGTTCTCTAAATCTTTGAAGTGGATATCTTAATCCATAATAATTAGAAATCATAGCGAAACAAGCAGGACCACAATCACTAATATCATGTTGCCCAATATATTTCATTTCTATGTTTGCCTTTCATCAAAAAATAGGCCTACATTCACGTAGGCCATTTTATCAAATAATCAAAAAAACTGCTATCAACTAAGGTCTATTCAGCCGTCGAGGTGTCAGATTCTTTTTTCTTAATAGCATTAAGAATTTCGAGGACCACCAAAAAAGTCATTACAATCCACAGACAACCCAAGCCTATACTCCAAGCTTTACGATCAGCTAAGCGTTCCAATTCATCTTCTGGATGCAAAACTTCTATCACATATTCCAGATTGGTGGTCTCTATGGTATTTTTCATCTTATAATCCCCAACACTGTTATTATAGCCTTCTTTCAGTTGGTTTCTTTCATCGTTTGTAATTTTTCTGACAAAGCCTACCAAATTATATGTCTTTCCATCGCTTCTTGGCTGAGCTTTGGCACAGATCATCTCAAAATTCATATCTTGTAATTCATATTCAATCAGTTCTCTCGTTGCAGCGCAAAAAAATTCATTTTTCCCCACCGCCTTAAAATATCCAAAGGAATGATTCGGTAAAAAAGTGTATCCTACCATTCTCATTGCAGAATGTCCGAATTCATATTCAACTTCAACCCATTTTTTTTCATATTTATTCAATTCAAAAGCAGAAGAAACATACGTTACATTGTTAATTCCTTCGCAAATTTCTTTTTGAGGTATGTATGCAATAAACAAATACCAGAAAAAGACTAATCCACTGATAATCCATAAAAAGACTCTACTTTTTTTCATTTTTACAGGATCCTTTCAATAACATCTATGCGAGAGGCAAACAATCAACAATGCCTCTCGCAAAAATATTATTCCTTGCAAGAATTTTTTGCACCATTGGAACAGCATCATCTGTAATTTCCACTGGACGGCCTTTCCTTTGTTCATCAAAAAGG
>CALZBV010000029.1 GCA_945622055.1 uncultured Clostridia bacterium | reverse complement strand
GGAAGGTAATCTTCCAGAAGCTCTCCCATGCAGTACAGCCTTCTATCTTAGCTGCCTCGTACATACTCGGTGAAACTGTCTGCAGTCCGGAAATAAAGATAATAATCTGGATACCGGATGCAAGTGCGATATCATACACACTATCGATTATTTTGAATACCGGTTCAAGAATTCGTCCACCGACACCGGTTGTTTTAAGGAGTGTCTCAAGTGCTGCGGTGATGCTTACACCGTCACCGGATTCCTTAATAACCTCCTTCATGCTTGCCATAAGGCTGTTGTTGTACTCAAGTCCGAGAATTACACCGGAGGAGAGAATTACCGGAAGGAAGAAAATCGCACGGACAAAGCCTCTTCCCTTGAATTCCTGATTCAGAATCAATGCAATAAAGAAACTGAATACGAGGATTGCCGGAACCTGAATTGACATATCCTTCAGGGAAGTAACAAGACGGTTCTTGAAATCCGGGTTAACTAAAAACGCATTGTAATAGTTATTTGACTTATCCCAAGCCTTAATGAATTCCAACGTAAAGCCCTTGGCACCAGGAATCTCCTGGGCTGCAATCTTTACATTACAGAGACTCATTTGAAAGGACTCGAACATCGGCTTTAATAAGAATACCAAAAAACCGATAATGAACGGGGAGATAAACAGATAACCCGTGATTGCATTACGCGCACGCAGATTTCTTGCTTTCTTATGCTTTTCCTTCATTTAGTTTCCACCCCTTTCTACCAGATAATCTCTTGCGGAAACGGTGATACCACCATCACTGTAATCCGTAAGACCATAGTTTACATAAACAACTGTTCCGTTTTCATAAGTCGTTGCAGTTACCTTATCGGTAATGCGCTCATGATTGGTAATGAGCTGGTTGTTTAAACCTGCCATTTCCTTCTTGTAACGGGTGTAGTAGTTCGTGGCAATTCCCTTCCACTGGTTGTAATCAGCACCGAAGAACTCCATGTATTCCGTGTCCTGAAGTACATCTGCAGACTCAGACATGAACGTAAAGTTGAGTCCTGCACCGCACTCTGCACTCTTTAAGATAACCTCGGACGGGTCTCCGCTAAGGTTCAGTGCTCCACCGGTGTAACTCGTAAGACCGTGAATCGCAATCTGATAGAACGGAATCTGGTAATCAATCAAGTTGTAGTACTTTCCTTCCAGATCCATATCCGTAATGATATCTGCATATGGAAGTACATACTGGTTACCGGCCGTTAACATAACCGGAGTTCCCTCAGACTTAATCTTTGCAAGCTGTTCTGTCTGCATCGAAAGTGCCGTCTCTCTTACCGTCGTTCTCTTCAGGTTGTAATCACCGCTTAAGAGATATCCGATATCCTCAAAGCCAACACCGGTTCCGGTCTTCTTCGCAAAATCAGCCATGCTCTGCATTAAGCTTACACAAACCGAAGGACGAAGCAGGAAATGATGCTGTGCTCTGCTCTCATTTACATCTGAATAGTAAATGAAGGAGAAGGTCGGGATTTCAACAACCTCACGGCTTAAATACTTCGCAACGTCACGGGACTGAAGATAGCCGTCAAAAATATTACTGTCATATGCATTCTCCACATGACCGCTCAGATAGAGGTCAATGCCGTTGCTCTTTGCATAGGATACAAGGTCATTCAATGCACTATTTCCACCCATGCCACTGACAAGCTTAATCTTGTTCGGAACGGAGTGCTCAAGTCCGCCGTTCAGCCAGCCGGTGTATCGAACGGAAAGGTTCGTAAAGCCTGCACCGGTTAACTCCTCAAGAATCGTCTTCGCATCCTTAAAGGAAGTAAGAACATCCGGACGCTTTACCGGAACACCTGCAATCTGCTTTACACGCTCAATTGCTGCAAGAAATTCGACAGCAACCGGAAGCTCTGTCTCCGTGTTCTTTGTTAACTCCGGATACTTTGTCATCAGGTAATCACGATACGTGGTAGCCATATCAACATAATCCGTACCCTCAAGGAAGGTATAAATCTGCTTAACGCTTCCGCCCGGAAGACCCTTTTCAAAGGCCATTACGACCTTATCGGATTTACCGGAGATATCCATCTTACTACCATGAATCATGTCATAGGATGCAAATACGTAATTGTAGCTGTGCTTCTTTCCGGAAATATCTGCCTGAATCGTAGAGGTAGCAGTATGCTCATCCACTACACAGACAAAGGAATTTCCGTTGTTTGCAATACCGAATACCGGGAATGCAACTCTGGTCTCATCAACCATAACGTCAATCTTGTTACCATAGTCATAACCATACGTCTGTGCGTAATAGGATTGCTGGTTCGTCTTACCGTTGTTGAAGTTGATGACTGCACCGGAGCCTTCCGGAACAAACAGATAGCCCTCGTCCTCCTTGTTGCCGCTTCCGAAGAACGGAAGAACCATAAGGTTTGCAATTGGGTAAGCAGCCTTGTACTCAATCTCCTCGTTCGGAACCTCAACCACGAGACGTCCGCCGTCCAGTCTGAGCTTCATCGTCAGGTTAACCTGCGGTGCATCCGACTTCGTAGCATTTGCATAATACTCAAGGTCCTTAACGTAATCCTCCGGAGTATAGCCTACTTCTGCAAACCACTCCTGAATCTGCTCTCTGCGGAACGGTTTGGTTGCCTCTCGCATCACAACAACCTTAACCGTTTCAACATCCGGATACAAGGAAAGCAACTCTGACTTATCATCGTTCGGAAGAAGTGCGTTCCAGTCGATGACACGATATGCATCGTCCAGCTTTTTCTGCTTGCTGCGTTCCATCTTATCATAGTACTCTCTGTAGCGTTCCTCCGGAACTGCAAGCGGAAGGTAATATGTCTTCTGAATACGTCCAATCGTGTAGTATACACAAATTTCATCGTCTGACTGATCAATTGTGTAGTAACGGTTCTCTACACTGTGCTCAAAGCTGTTCAAAACCGGCTGTGTATTCGTGTCCGTTACATACTTTATCAGGATGTTGGACTGCAGCTGCTTTTTACTGGTAGCATCTGCTGCACCATCGCTTGCTGCATCATGTGCGGAAGAATACCAGACAGCGCCGGTCTTCTTATCCGTAACCGTAAACAGCGTGGTCTCCGGATCCATCTCAAGAAGCAGCTGATCGTTTTCCAGCTTTACCTCCATGTCCTTATAGGCACCTTCCAGATGCTCCCGGATTTCAATATCTTTTACGTCCTCGGTCTTTTCGCAGCCCATCAGGGTGCCGGCCATCAGGAGGAACATCAAGATCTTTGCTAATTTCTTCACTTTTTTGTCCTCCTTTCTAGTAAACACGGAACAAAATTTCTTTATAGATGGAGATGAAGAATGCAACCGCATCACTGATTAAGCTGAAGAACAGCAGAAGCAGGAATACGATAATCATCATTCCAACAATAGAGAAAATAATGGCCATAATTGCTTTCATTAACGAGTAATCGTGAATCTGCATAACAGATACCAGAATCAGTGCGCCACACCAAACCAGCGCAAGAGATTCAAAGTAGGCAAGAAAGTCACCCTCGTCCTTGGTTACGAAATTACTGATAATCGTACACGGATTGATTAAAAGAATATAAGGAGTCAGGGAATAGCACATTCCGAGATAAATATCCTTCAGACGTCCCTTTCCATCAAACAATGTGGTCAGACACCAGTTAGCTACACAGTAAATCAACAGTGGAAACAGCGTACCAAGAATCTGCTGCCAGATGTTGACTCTTTCCCAACGAACTCTGTTGAAAAGGAATTTTTCAAATCTCATGTTCCAAAGGTTTGTCAGGAAAAACAGAAGTAAAATCGTATTTCCTGCCGCAATGGAGCCTCTTTTTTCATGCGTCAGGTCCCACATTCCGTCAAACGGATGCGTGATGACATACATGGAATAACGAAGCGAACTCAGATAGCGTTCAAAGGTCTGCTTATTTATTCTTTTTTCTAAGTTTGCGCTCATACTCATACTCTAACTTCGCCTCCCATCTGATTTTTTTGATTAACTTGAAAATCGGCATAATTGCAACAAGTACAAGGATTGCTACAATAACATAACCCATGTTCTTTTCCACCCATTCCTTACGATAATACTTCCAGGCACGGGAATAGTTTCTTGCATCTCTCTTTACTTCGAAATACTTCATAGCCTCCTGATATTTCTCCTGACGAAGAAGGGAACGGCCGATTCCGATGTAAGCCAATTCATAGTTACCGTTTCTGTCCAGTACCTGCTCCCAGTAATCAGAGGAAACATCATAATGACCTTCGCGATACTCAGCAAGTGCATTGTGAATCATATCACCAAACTCAGTTCTCTTAAAACGGGTAACTGCTGCGGTCGTAGCATCCAGTACGAATAAATCCGTTCCGATATGCTCAATGGAAGACGGAAGCGTGAAATAACCAAGCTTGGTACCGGTGCCGCCGAATGCATACAACAGATGCCCCTGTTCGTCGTATCCAAACAGACGTCCTCTGATACGGTCTACTGCATAGTAGGTCTCATCCGGCATTGCCGTGATATCCGCGATACGGGACGGACCATTCATGCCTGCTGCATTATCCCAGGACCAGTCACCCATCGGCGGCATCTCACCGTTACGGATTAAGATATCATCACCATAGGAGTTCAGCTTACGGATTGGGGTTGCGTTACCGGCCTGCGCATCCGCCTCCTCAAACACTGCGGTCGAGCAGTAAATAAAGGAGTTTGCATCAATATAGATGTTGTTATACTCGGTCGGTACAAAGCTTTCCATCTGTGCCCTCTGGGCTCTCGTGGAAAACAGCTTCTTTAAATAATCTGCAAAATTAAAGGTAACCTTATTTGCACCCATGAAGCCGATGTACGTTCCATCTGTCTCGAAACGCATGAAACCTTTGTTTACGTTCTTTGCAAGAACAACCACACGTCCCGCACGTTCAACAGAAAGCTTTGTCGGCTCAAACTGAATATCCGCATCAACAGTCGGATCATCCGGTTTGGTAATCTCTTTAATAAACTCGAGGTCCTTATTTACATGAAGAATACGGAAGTTGCCGGTATCTGCGATGTATAAATCCCCGTTTTCTGCAACGTATACATCGTTCGGGCTGTTTAATGCAGTGACTTCAACATCACCGGTAATCTCGGTAATCTCACGCACAAGCGTCATACTCTCTACATCTACCGCAACCTCAAGAATACGGCTGTTACCGGTATCTACGATATAAAGCATGTTGTCACGTGCATACAGACTCTGCGGAAGCTTCATATCAGTCGTTCCGAGTGTATGACCTTCCGTAAAGCTTAACGGAGTGTATGCATCCGGAGACTCATACTCAATGCCCCAGTAATCATAGTTGTACGTGTAGGTATTGATTTCGGTTGCATTTGCAACCCCGGTCGGACATACTGCAACAACCATTGCTGCACCAAGGAGAGCAGCCGCAAATTTTTTCATAAATCTCATCGTTGTCTCCTCCTTAATCCTTAATACCGGAATTTGCCATTGTCTCAAGAATGTTACTCTGTGAGAAAATGAACACGCCAATCGGAACAATCATCATTACTAACTGAACAGCTGCAGCTGCACCACGACGTGCAATACCACCGGCAGCTACCTGGGACAGTGCATACGGAAGCGTCTTTAACTCCTCCGAATACAGATAGGTGGACTGTGGGTTACCCCAAAGTGCCTGAACAGACATGATGATACAGGTCAGCCATGCCGGCTTAACGTTCGGCATAACAATCTTCGTGAAAATACCCCACTCCTTTGCACCATCTATCTTTGCAGCCTCCAGAAGGGAGTCCGGAATACCTTCCATGAACTGCTTCATAAGGAAGATACCAAGTGTAGAAGCAAAGAACGGGATAATCGGTGCAAGGTAGGTATCTACCCAGTTCAGCTTAACTACAATTAAGTATACCGGAATGGAAATAACATAACCGTTGAACATAAGGGCTGTTACAATCAGGCTGAAAATCTTCTTGCTTCCCGGGAAATCGTACTTTGCAAGTACATAACCACCCATGGAACCAATGATTAACTGACCAACCGTTGCTGCTACCGTAATAAATAACGTATTAAATAAGTATCTGGAAAACGGAACCCAGGACTGTCCGAGAAAACCGAACAAATCCGCAAAGTTCTTTAATGTTGGATGGTGTACGATGAATTCCTGTGGGAACTTCATCAACTCATCCATTGGCTTAAATGCATTGCTGACAACAAGCAGAAGCGGAAGGATCATAAACGCACCTGCGATTATCAGAATGATATAGACACCAATATCGCCGCCAAAGGAACGATTCGGCTGTCTGTGTCTGATTATTTTCTTCATCGTTTCTCTCCTTTTCTATTCTCGGCCCGTAGGAGGATTGTTTGTCTTTTCTTTTTTCGTCCAACTCGGTTAAGAATTGCCATAACGAGCTTATTACAAAGAATCATTGCTAAAAAGAGGATCGTTGCAATTGCGGAAGCATAACCCATCTCGAAACGAACCGAACCATAGTCCTTAAGGTGAGTAACAACGGTATGTACCGCATAATCCGTACTCGGGTTACCACAAAGGGCTTCCGGAATATCAGATACGTTAAATGCACCTGCGATTGCGGTAATTGCACCGAACACAAGCATCGGCTTCATGTTCGGCAGGGTGATGTACCAAAGCTCCTGAAAACGGTTCTTGATACCATCCACATAGGCTGCCTCGTACTGGGAACGGTCAATTCCCTGAAGACCTGCAACGAAAGCAAGGAATCCGGTACCAAGACTCATCCACAGTGAAACAATGATTACAAACATTGTCATGTACTTCGGGTTCGACAGCCAGAGCTGCGGCTCCTGTCCGATGGCAATCATAATGGAGTTTAAGAAACCGTTGGAATCACTCGCAAGAATGATGGACCATACGTTGAATGCCGCACCGGAAATAGCCGGCGCGTAGAAAACAACGACTGCAATCGCTCTTAAGTAACGCGGAAGCTCGTTAATCAGCCATGCAAACACGAAGGAAAGCAAATAACCGACCGGTCCGATGATGCCTGCAAACACAAAGGTGTTTTTTGCTGCGGTGATGAAAACATCATCCGCCAGCAAAAGGTTAACGTAATTCGTGAGTCCGATAAAGCGCGGCGGCTCAAGAATGTTGTAATAAGTGAAGCTGAGTACGAGAGAGATTGCAATCGGTAAAATCATGAATACCAGAAAGCAGAGCAAAAACGGCGCGATGAAAAGATAACAGCTCTTGTACATCTTCATCTTCTTCCAGGCAATCTGTCTGTCTCTCTTCTTTTTACGAAAATACAGTGCTAATGTATTACCCATTTCCTTCTCCTTTCTTATTCTGTAGCAAGACCATACTCGTTACGCTTCTTCTCAATCTCATCGTTAATCGTATCGGCATAGTCAAGAAGGGTCTCACGCGGATCATCGCTGTAGTTAAATACGCGACGTGCTGCATTGGTAATATGACGGGTAATGAAGTATCCGCCGGCTACTTCCGGAACCGGTACTGCGTAGGATCTCTGCTCTCTTAAAATATCCATCTGATCTGCGGTCCAGGTAAGCTCCTCGAAGGAAACGGTATTTGCGGTAGAGTATCTCATTGACTGACCGAGCACGGCCTCAATCTCACGTCCGAAACTGGTCTGTGTCGGAGAACTTACCCACCACTTTAAGAATTCCCAGCACTTCTGGGTCTTCTCATCCGATCTGTCATCCTTCTTTAACATCATCGTACACTGTCCCCAGCTGGAGCAGGAGTGGTCAATCGTGCCATCCTCCTGAACCGTTCCAGGAATCAGACTGAAGCCCCAGCGTCCTCTGATTTCCGGAGCTGCCAGTGCCAGGGTGTTGTACGTATCGTAGTCCTGAACACCAATCGGCATCTCACCGGAACGGAAACGGGTTGTAAAATCGTATGCCTTTTCCAGACCGTAATGTGTGTAGAATCTGGTATAAATCTCAAATGCTTTTACACCGGACTCACTGGCGATTAAGGTCTTCGTGTGGTTGTCATTGTACATCTGTCCGCCGTTCTGGTATAACAGAGCAACAAATGCGGAAAGGTCCGGAGTTGCGGTAATTGCATCCGTACCAATCTTACGCTCGGTAGACGGAATGGCTGCCTGCAGGTTCTGCTGCTGAAGCGTCGGAAGCATATCAATCAGCTGTTCCCAGGTCTGCGGAACCGTAACGCCGATCTTGTCAAGAATATCCTGACGATAGAATAAAACGTTGTAAACCTGCGTCTGCGGAATACCGTAAAGACCACCCTCGAACCAGTACGGTGCCATTGCACTGTCTGCATACTCGGAAATCACTTCCTTGTATCCGTCAAACTGGGTAAGGTCTACCACTGCATTACGAAGTGCATAGTTAACTGCATCACCCTGATTCATGGTAACAGCAATATCCGGTCCGTTGCCGCCAATCGTAGCATTCAGGACGATACCTGCCTGAACGAGCTTTAGGTTTACCGGAATACCGGTCTTCGGAGTAAACTCGTTATCAATCAATGATTTTAATACATTACTCTGGTCACGACCGCTGCATACCCATACGGTAATTGCGTCCTCACTGTTATGTACATCACCCAGGTTATCATAGTCAACCGTAAAGGAGGCGATGAAGGAACGAACCTCATGTCCGACCTTTGCAAAGAAGCTGTTGTTTACCTTATCCGGCTTTGCACTTGTACCGGTAATCGTAATGTAATCGATATCAAGCGGTGCCTCGGAAAGAGAATTAACAGAAGTACCCACGGAAGAAATATCCGTCTTAAAGGAACCGAATTCCTGAGCAATCTTTTCCGGCTTCTTTACGAACTTTTCAAGTCTTTTTGCGAGAGAGGAAATCGTAGCTATCGTGTTCGGGATCTCGCCGCTGTACGCTATGTAATCGTCCACCGCCTTGTAAAGTCTCTTGTACTCAAGGTCCATCGCCTGAATAACATCCGGGAACACACGTTCCAGATGATAGTCACGGTAACGGTCCGGATTGGTTCCGGTAAGTGCAAGGATACGACGGTACATCTCGTTCATACGAACAACGGAGTCCTGAAGATTACTTAAAATCTCACCGGATTCACCGAGACTTACTTCCATACGGATGGTATGGGTACCTGCAGTAAGATAGAAATCATATGCATTTCCGTTCTCATCTGCAAGCGTTACATTCTCCCAGTCATTATTAAACTTGAATGCAACTGCCTTCAGCTCGTCGAAAGGAAGCTTTCCGTCAATCGTTATCATACGGCTCGAAACAGCACCACGGGTTACGTTCTGTCTTGCCTTAACCGTGATGTTATAGTAACCGTCGGACGGAACGGTGAACTCCCATTCAATCCACTGTCCCGGGATACGCCATGCATTGCCGCCGATGTAATTTAACTTCTCTGCCGTTACACTGTAAGGAACGGTATTCGGCGAGGAGTGGTCGGAACGTGCGTATAAGGACTGTGCGGAACGAATCGTGGAATCCTCACCCTGAATAACCTGCTTGTAATTCACGTCGCCGGTCACGGACGGGTTCGATGCCTTATACTCAGCATAGGTCATATTCTCAGTAACCGGGAGAATGGAAATCTTGCGGATTGCAACCGGCTCATTGACATAGCTCAGTGCAATCGTATTCTCACCCTTTTCAAAATAGTACTCATACGGATCCGAGTAATATCCCATATAATCCGAGAAGTAAACCGAACACCATGCCGGAGCTTCTACCTGAACCGGCTTACGGTCATTGCCCTGGTTATCGGAGGTGATTGCATCTCTGTTCTTCCAAAGTCTTGTGAAGGTAAGGGCGTCTGTTCCACTAAAAGGGAGCTCCCCGTTAATCAGGAACGCACGCTCAATGCTTACGCCACGGGATTCTACCGGATAATATTCCATGTAGACACGGTACATTCCCGCTTCCGGAACGTTTACCTTCCACTCGGTATAACTCTTGTCATCCTGGTAAAGAACCGAAGCCTCTCCTTCAAAATTTGTTTTGACCTCTGTCTTAACTGCGGTTTCTTTTACGTAGTTCGTAACATCAAACGTAATCTCATCGGTCTGAGGTCTGGCATCATTCTTGTGACTGTCAAGATAGATTGCGTAGGTATCGCCTCTTCCGAGCTCAATCTGTCCAAGTCCAAGGTCTGTCCCCTCATACTTTTCTCTGTAGTCTTTCTTGTCCGTCAGTTTTGAAACAAGAACAATCGCGACAATGACTGCTGCGATAGCGGCTACAGAAAGGAATAATTTCTTTCCTTTTGACATAGTCTTCTCCTTTCCTGTGCATTTTCCATAGCACAATGATTTGTCTGAAACGACAAATCAAGCCGGCGCGTTTCTCTCCCTCTTTTTCCAAATTAAAGTAGTAACGCGTATCGGCCCTTGGTCTTTGTAGCAACAAAGACATTCTTTTTCTGTTTTGATTCATGCAAAATGAACAAACACCTTTTTTGTACAAAATAACCAAAAACAGTGCCTGCAGAAAAAGCACTTTTGTAACGTGCATTGATATTATAGTCGATTTGTTGGGAATGTGCTTATCATATATTGCTATTCTGTTTTGCAACTATTGCTATTCAAAGCACAAAAAGCCCATTGAAAAGACTTTTCAATCAGCACTTTACAACTTAAGTACATTATATTATGATATTTGTGTAATTTCAAGTATTATTTGGCGATTCGAGAAAGTTTTTTATGCACTTTTTCAAACAGGCATTCCGCAAAACAGAATAGCAATTTTTGATTTATTGATTCAATCGCCCTTTTTTTCATTCAGTTTATCTTGTATTTGTTACTTTTTACCAAATTAACGAAAAGTGAGGTCATTTTATGTCAAAAAAAGACATTTCACCGCTCTCCCCTGAGCTCAGCCACTGGCTTTCCATCCGGGCAAAGACCTGTGAACGCAATCAAAGCTTTCGAAAACGAAATGTCAACGGAACCTTCGAAATGGTCAACTATTTCGGCAAGGATTCCCCGGTTACCATCTGGATTAACCGGGAACCGGGCGGATTTCCGATGCACTGGCACCAGACCGTCGAGCTTATCATGCCAATCGACGGTTCTTACACCGTGCTCATGAACAAGGTCAGCTACCGCTTAAACGCGGGAGATATTCTCGTTGTCCCGCCGGGAGAGCTTCACGAGCTTGTTCCGGAGGCAACCGGTCTTCGCATGATTCTTTTGTTTGACCTTGCCTCCCTCAGCAAATTCAGCGGATTTACCAGCATTTTTTCAATGCTTTCCCGCCCGTGTCTGATTACAAAGGAAACCATGCCGGACATCCACAAAAATGAGGCTGAACTTCTTCGCCTCGTTGCCGAAGAATATGCGGAAAACGACCCGATGTCAGAGCCTTCCATTCTTGCATACCTAATCCGGTTCTTTGTGCTGCTTTCGCGAAGCGGCCAGCTTTCCACTCCGGTGACGCTTCCTTCCGTGCAGGCAGGAAAGCAACGGGAATACGTGGAAAAATTCAATGTTGTCTTTGACTACATCGAGCATAACTACATGGAGGACATTACCCTCGAGAGCGCCGCTGCCACCATCGGTTTTTCCAAGTTTCATTTTTCCAGACTGTTTCATCAGTTTACGGATACCTCATTTTACGACTACCTCTGCCTGCGGAGGCTGAAGGCTGCCGAATCCCTGCTGTTAAATCCTGCCCTTCCGATTACGGATGTGGCGCTCCAGTCAGGCTTTTCCAGTATTTCCACCTTTAACCGGGTTTTCAAAAAATACAAAGAATGTACCCCAACCGAATTTAAGGAATTCCACTCAACGGTGCGCGGAGACTGGAAAAAAAACAGCGACTAAAAGCCTTCTCCAAAGTTTTTTCGGAAATGAGATACGCCAAAACACCGGCCACAATCAAAATGCATACCTGCAATCAAAAAACCTGCCGCATGGGAACACCCCTGCGACAGGTCTTTTGATTTATTTGGGTAAATCTTTCTGTGTATTTATTCCGCCTGGTAAGCAATTCCGTCAAAGAATGCAGTATTGCTGCTTTCTTTTCCGTTTGCGCTTGCATACATTCCAATCGTACAACCGACAAAGCCACCGGCAGCTTCCGTACTCAAAAACTTCGTGGAAAGCCCGGTCACAAGCACCTGCTCGCCTGTGCCTGCATTGTAGGAAACCGTTGCTGTCTGTCCGTTTTGGGAAATGGTAAGGAAAACCCTGTCAGCAGATACTTTTTCGGAAGCAATCTCCTGTACCGGCTTTCCAAACTCCTTCACAAGTACACGTACCTTTGTTGCTCCGTCATGTTTTCCGTAAACTGCTACCAGCGAGGACTCTTCACTCTGAAGCAACGCAAGTCCGGCCTCCTCGTTTTCAGAAGGTGAAAACTGAACCCCGGTCGATGCGGTAAAGTGGTACGACGTCTGCCGGATACCAAGGTAAGCCGTTGGCTTTGGCTCAAACAGCGTGTACGGAAGCACCTTCATACGATATCCGTCATTTTCTGCCGTAACCATTCCTTCCACCGGATTGCGAAGTGCTACCATGTTAAACGGAATCCCCTTTGCATTCTTTCCATAGGTCACAGTCTCCCCGCCCTGCTCCTCAAACGGAACGGTTACTACCTCCTCCAAAATACCAACGCCTTCGTTAAATACCGGCCACTCGTCTTCCCAGGTCACCTTTGCAAGGAAGGTCTCACGTCCGAGGTTGCTGTGCTGCTCGTAAGGTCTGGAGGCAAGCATTACCGCGTACCACTCGCCGTCCTTTGCCTGAATCAGATCCGCATGTCCGACATAGCGGATCGGGTATGCCTTTCCAAGATGGCGGTGCGTAAAGACCGGATTCATCAGATTATTCTCATACGGTCCGAAAATATCGCGGCTTCTGGCAACACAGACCGCATGTGCAGGACCCGTGCCGCCCTCTGCGTGCATGATATAATACCAGCCGTCCTTTTTGTAAAGGTGCGGTCCCTCCGGCCACTCCGCTTTACGCATTGCACCGTTCCAGACAAGCTTGTAATCTCCAATCAGACACCAGTTCTCAAGATCCAGCTCCTGAATGTAAATGTACCAGTCTCCGTTGTGCCCAACGCCCTCCGGATTCGGTCTTGTTCCGATATAGTAACACTTCCCATCCTCATCAAAGAACAGGCTCGGGTCAATTCCATCTGCACCCGCAAGATAATGCGGCTCCGACCACGGTCCTGCCGGGTCCGTTGCAGTAACCACAAAATTACCTCCATGACTACAGTTCGTTGTAATCATATAAAAGGTTCCGTTGTTATAACGAATCGTCGGCGCAAAAATACCACGGGACATTCCGTCCTCGTGAAGCGGCAGCTGCGTGCTGCGGTCCAACACATTACCAATCTGATGCCAGTGCTTCAAATCAGTGCTCTCAAAAATCGGCACCCCCGGAAAATAACAGAAGCTGGAATTCACAAGGTAAAACTTTTCTCCCACCGCACAGGCGGACGGGTCCGGATAAAAGCCCGGCAAGATAGGGTTCTTAATTTCCATACAAAGCTCCTCCATTCGGTCAATCTGCGTAGTACCTGTCTACTGATTTGAATTTTAACAAAACTCAATGAAGAATGCAACCCTGTTAACGGGAATTTTTCTTAACTGCTTCCCAAAGACCCTCAATGTAAACAGCACCCAGCGCACGGTCATACAGACCATAGCCCGGTCTTGCCTGCTCACCCCAGATCATTCTTCCGTGGTCCGGGCGAATGATACCGTCAAAGCCCATCTCCTGGAAGGCCTTGATAATCTCATACATATCAAAGCTTCCCTCAGAGGAAAGGTGCGCGCTCTCATGGAAAAATCCGTCCTCCTCAAACTTAACATTACGGATATGTGCAAAATGGATTCTCTCTGCAATCTTCGGGTTACGGATAATCTTTACCAGGTCATTGTCACGGCTGCTTCCGAGAGAACCGGTACAGAGCGTGAAGCCATGAAGCTTACTCGGATGAAGCGCAGCAACCTTCAGCAAGCTCTCCTCACTCTTTACGATACGCGGAAGTCCGAAAATATCCCATGCCGGATCATCCGGATGAACCGCCATCTTAATCTGGTACTTCTCGCAGGTCGGCATAATGCGGTTAATGAAATACCCGTAATTCTCAAGCAGCTGCTCGTGGGTCATTCCCTTGTACCTTTCAAACAAGCCCTTAATCTCTTCCTTGCGGTTCGGCTCCCAGCCCGGCATTACAAAACCGCCACTCTCACGTTCAATCTTTGCAAACATTTCATCCGGATCGATGCCGTCAATCATCTTCGGATCATAGGCAAGCACCGTGGAACCGTCTGCAAGCGGATACGCAAGATCCGTTCTCGTCCAGTCAAAAATCGGCATAAAGTTGTAACAGACCATATGTATTCCGGCTTTACCGACACTTTCCAGAGAGGTAATGTAGTTATCAATCAGCTTATCTCTCGTCGGGGCGCCAAGCTTGATATCCTCATGAATGTTGATGCTCTCTACACCGAGCAGCTTAAGCCCCGCTGCCTCAACCTCATTCTTTACCTTCAGCACCTCCTCATACGGCCACGGCTCCCCTGCCGGCAAATCATGAAGTGCCGTGATTACTCCGGTCACGCCCGGAATCTGGCGAATCTGCTCCAGCGTAATGCTGTCGTGCTTGCTTCCGTACCAACGTAATGTCATATCCATAATAAAATCCTCCCTTGCTTTCCTTTTTAGTAAATAGTCCTTCCCTTTTCATCCGGCTTTCCGGACATACGGAAGAAATAAGTATTGATGCGGTCCCTCCACTCCTTTGAATGCTCCGCCTGATGTTCAAACCGCGGCAGGATTCGTTCGTACATATCTGCCGGCAATTCCTCCTTCAGGCTCTTAATCGTTTCCAGATACTGTCCTGCCATATCCGCGCCTTCAAAGTGCGTATCGTAAATATGCTGTATCAGTGTCTTTCCGCTCTTAAGCACATAATCATACCGGATTGTGTGGAAGAACAATAACAGCTCCTCCGGACAGGTCTCCACATTCTCGTACATCGACCGGTTTGGTTCGCGGTACTGCGTTGTATAGCCGGTTCCTGCAGGAGTACGGTCCACACCGATACCAAAGCAGTTTGCATGGTGGTAGGTTCCCCAACGGTCATACTCATAGCCGTCCACATTCGGACCGTAATGGTGATTTGGATTTACCATCCAGCCAATGCCAAGCGGTGAAGTGTATTTTTCATAGGTTTCCCAGGAAGTCATCGCCATATGAAGAAGCTTTTCCACAACTGCAGGCTTTTTGGAAACTGTCATCAGAATCCATTCTCTTGCAATCTCCTCTGCCGAAAGAGAGGTATCAAACGCCAGACGTCCGAAGCCGTACCAGTTCAGCTGTGCAAAATCATGTCCGGTCCAGTTCACGTCATTTCCGGTATTGGTAACTGCCGCAATTCCGCAAAGCGTCTGGTTATAGGTACGTCCGCTGACAATATCGGCAACCGTGTCACAGCCTTCCTTGCAGTAGGTATGGAATCCAAGTACTTCCTTCCACATCGGAATCAGGTAACAGAAATGTCTCTGCTGCCCGGTATATTCCTGCGCCGCCTGTACCTCTAACATCTGGTTGGTTTTCTCCAGACCGCCAAGCAACGGTGAAACAGGCTCTCTTACCTGGAAATCCATCGGTCCGTTCTTAATCTGCAGCACAACATTGTCCTCAAACTGACCGTCAAGCGGCTTAAAGTGGTCATAGCCGGCACGCGCACGGTCCGTCTTCTTATCTCTCCAGTCCTGAGAGCAGTTATATACAAAGCATCTCCAGATAATCCTGCCGCCATACAAAGCCACTTCCCTTGCCAGCATGTTGGCACCCTCTGCCTGTGTACGTCCATAAGTATGAGGTCCCGGACGTCCCTCAGAATCAGCCTTCACAAGGAAACCGCCAAGCTTTGGAATCGAAGTAAATACGTACTTCATTGTCTTTTTCCACCAGGCTATTACGTCTTTATCCAGCGGATCCGAAACCGAAAGTCCGCCAAGCTCCATCGGTGCCGCAAAGTTTAAGGAAAGAAACAGCTTGATTCCATACTGTGCAAACACCTCTGACATCTGCCGCAGCTGTTTTTCATAGCGTGGCGTAATCAGCTCCGTCGCCGCCTGCTTTACATTTACGTTATTGATTACGGTTGCATTCAGCCCGACCGAAGCACACAGTCTCGCATACTCCTTCGTACGCTCATCCACAACCACCTCATTCTCCACAAAGAA
>CALZBV010000028.1 GCA_945622055.1 uncultured Clostridia bacterium | reverse complement strand
GCCCGTCCAAGCCGGAAAAGCCGGATTGCGGCTGTGATATGCGCCCGTCCATACCGGAGAAGCCGGACTGTGGCTGTGATATGCGCCCGTCCAAGCCGGAGAAGCCGGATTGTGGCTGTGTGATTGGAACCTCTGACAGAGACAAGGAAGGCTGCTGTGAACCGGATATGCCGGGCAAGACCATTGGAATGGCGTATGTGCCGTGGCAGGAATGGAAGGAGCTCTACGAGGTTTGCGAGGGCTTCTCTACCGGAACCATTTTCAGACAGCTGAATCTTGAATTTCTGGGAAGGAGATGTAACTGATGGCAATGGACAAAACAATGTTAAAACGTAAGATAAACGAAGCGAGCTTTGCGATGGATGACGCAAGGCTCTTTTTGGATACGCATCCGAATTGCCCTGATGCATTGGAGTATTACAGAGATATGTGTGCTGTCAGGAAAAAGCTGGTAGAAGAGTATACTGCAGCGTATGGACCGCTCAGCTCCTATGATTGCTTCTGTGGAGATGACTGGACATGGGTGGACCAGCCGTGGCCGTGGGAAGGAGAGTGTAAATAATGTGGAGCTATGAACGTCGATTACAGTATCCGGTAAATATCAAGGAAACGAATCCAAAGCTTGCGATGGTGATTATGAGCCAGTTTGGTGGTCCGGACGGCGAGCTGGCCGCTTCTATGCGCTATCTTTCCCAGCGTTATGCGATGCCGTACCGGAAGGTTTCCGGAGTGCTTACGGACATTGGCACCGAGGAGCTTGCACACCTTGAGATTGTCGGGACCATTGTATATCAGCTGACAAAAAATCTTACACCGGAGGAGATTGCCGCATCGGGCTTTGATAAGTACTATGTGGACCATACCCTTGGCATCTGGCCGCAGGCTGCGGGAGGAATCCCATTCAATGCATGTGAATTCCAGTCCAAAGGCGATCCGATTACAGACCTGGTAGAGGATATGGCAGCGGAGCAGAAGGCAAGATCTACCTACGACAATATTTTGCGTCTGGTGCACGACCATGATGTGTGTGACCCGATCCGTTTCCTGCGGGAACGTGAAATTGTGCATTTCCAGCGTTTCGGCGAGAGCCTGCGTATTGTTCAGGAGAAGCTTGACTCCAGGAACTATTATGCAATCAATCCGGCATTTATGGCGGATAAAGCGCGGTAAGAAATTAAAACAGGCAGCCAAGAGAAGGGGCGCTCCGGAATGGGGCGCCTCTTACTCTATTTAGCTCTCACATAAAATGTCGTTTTTCCTACTCCGCTTCTCATGAGTTCGCCGGCGGCGACCATTTTTCGTAATGCGCCTTCGATGGAGCTGATGCTTAAGGAAGGGCATAATTCACGGATGTCTTGTTTGGTGAATTTTCCAATTTTGTTCTGTGTGGCTTTTCGGACCATGTCGATGGCCGGGAGCTTTTCTTCTACGATGGAGAATCGGTCTTCAAAGTCGCGGTAGGCGGCAAGGATGGTTCCGAGAAGATACTTGATGAACGGGAGAGAATCTTCCTTCCCCTCGTGCCAACCATCTTGGGACCGGTTCAGGGAGTCGTAGTAGAGGTCTTTGTTCTTTGCTATCTTTGCTTCCAATGAAATGTATTTTCCTACGTAAAATCCGTTCCGATAGAGCAGAAGCGTGGTGAGGAGTCTGCTCATGCGTCCGTTTCCGTCGTTAAACGGGTGGATGCAAAGAAAGTCGTGGATGAAAATCGGGATGGCAATGAGGGGTTCTACTTCCATATTGCCGATCACGCGGTTGAATTCCTCGCAGATTTTATCCAGAGCTTCCGGTGTTTCGAAAGGAGCCAGCGGCGTAAAGAGCGTTTCTACGTGTCCGTCCGGATATTTTGCCGTAATGTAGTTCTGTGTATTTTTGGTC
This sequence comes from uncultured Clostridia bacterium, assembly GCA_945622055.1. Classification (GTDB taxonomy): domain Bacteria; phylum Bacillota; class Clostridia; order Lachnospirales; family Lachnospiraceae; genus SIG307. Next base: position 14,492 of record CALZBV010000028.1, on the reverse strand, counting down.
TGTCCGGCCATAGGATTATTCATGTGGCTGTACATAATCTTATGGAGCTGGAGGATATAATTTTGTGAAAGAGGAATTGCGTCAAAGTTTTCGTGGATGATGTTTAGCACGTCTCTGTAGCCGGCAATCTCCTGCTCGTCGCGGTTCTTCGGAGTGGTCTTTTCTTCCACCAGTTGTCTCATACGGGTGCTGGTGGTAACGATACCTTCAATGGCATTGGATGCCTCGGTACTCTGTACCTTTGCAATCTCCACGAGCTTTTCCAGTTCTTCCGGGCGCTGCTTTAAGTAGAGCTCTTGCTTGCCTGCTTCCTTATAGATGGCAGCAATGAGACCGAGAATCTCGGAATCCCAGCTTTGTTCTTTGATTTTTGAGTAATTAAAGTCTCTCATTCCCTTATCCTCCTTTCTTTCCCTTAAATAGTATCAGAAAATAAGGGAAAAGTCAATTGTTAAGGGAAAGATTACCTTATTTTCTGTTGCGAATTAAGGGGAAAATTAATAGTAGTATATGCGCAAAGAGAAAGTTTTTATTCCGGAATGATTGAGGATATCGGTTTGGAGCATGATACGGAAGAGTTGTAAACAATACTTTTTTGAAATAAGGATGAAAAATGTAAGTTCTTATTTCAAAAAGTGGATTGAAATTGAAATAAAAATAAAATCCGTGATTCTTATTTCAAAAAATAGTGACTTTTTGAAATAAAGAGGGTATAATAAGGGTAGTTATTTCAAAAAAGGGGTGATTCTATGAATCGAGCAGGTATTTATGTAGATAACTTAACAGGAGAGTCTGCGTATCAATCGTTTAAGCCGAGTCCGTTACCTCCGATGCCGGAGCTTGCAATGGATGAAGAAACGGTACGGCTCATAATAGATGCAAACAACCAGTTGGCAAAGCTTGATACTGCATCACAGCTAATTGCCAATGCAGATTTGTTTATATCGATGTATGTCAGAAAGGAATCCTTGATTTCTTCTCAAATTGAGGGAACGCAGTGTACTCTTGATGACGTACTTGATCCGGAGGTGGATACGAATGCAAATCTGGATGTATCGGATGTTATTAATTATGTAAAAGCAACGCAGTACGCACTGATGCGTTTGGAGAAGTTCCCGCTGTGCAGCAGATTCATCCGGGAAGTACATGAGGTATTGATGGAAGGGGTTCGTGGAGAGGATAAAACGCCGGGAGAATTCAGACGTTCTCAAAATTGGATAGGGCCGGCAAACTGCTCATTGAAAGAGGCCAGATATATTCCGCCGAATGTAGAGGATATGCAGGCTGCTATGTCGGATTTGGAAAAGTATATGAATGAAAGTGTGGAGTATGACCCGTTGGTTCGGGTGGCTCTGATTCACTATCAATTTGAAACTATCCATCCGTTTTTAGACGGAAACGGAAGAATCGGGAGGCTGCTGATATTGCTTTATCTGATGGAGCAGAGGGTGCTTACGAAGCCGGTAATATATATATCCTATTTCCTGAAAAAGAACCAGGTGGAGTACTACGACCGAATCAGTGAGGTCAGAAGAAGCGGCAATTTTGAACAATGGATTAGATTCTTTTTGGAAGCGGTAAGTAAAGCGGCTGCAGATTCTTTGGAATCCATCAACAAGCTTTCGCATTTGCATGACATAAACATAGAAAAGCTTCCGAAAACGACGCGGAGCAAGGATAATTTACGTGCGGTGTTCGATTATGTCGAGCAGTATCCGATTATTGATATTAAGAAAACCGCAAAAGAACTAGAGATTAGTTACAATACAGCAGCTACAGCCGTAAAGAAGCTTGTAGAGCTGGGGATATTGAAGGAGACAACCAATGCTGCACGAAACAGAGTGTTTGCGTATGAGGAGTATTTGGAGATACTGAGAAAGGATACGTAGAATAGAATGAAACCGAAATTCTTAGAAGATGTAGAAATTCCTGTCGGTTACTATGAAAAGCCGAATCCACATGTAAATGCACCGTCTTGTCATGTGAATTTGCTTGAGATGTCAAGATATGCAAAAAGAAACGGAAAGAAGCTTGTGGAACTTACGCGGGAAGAAGTGAAAATGTTCTCTATCTAATCGGAGCAGAGAAAAGACTTTAAAAAGTATCGATTTTGTTTGAAATGACTTTGAAATTTATATTGAAATGACTTTGAAGTAGTTATTGAAGCGATACTGAAGTTGAACTCTAATTAACTTCAAACAACACAAAATAATCTTCCAATATTGTAAATATGTTAAAGACATTCAGCTGCCATTTTATGGTGGCTGTTTTAGCTATATGTCAAATCATTGATTTTACTGTGTTTTCCTGATGCAATTTTACACCGGAGGATATGGCAGCGGGGTTGGAGAGCATGAACGAAGTTTATGCTATAATGAGTTGCCCGACAAATGGACAACAAATTATTTATTCGGGTAATTAGATATTTTCATTTTTTTGGCGTCTTTTAGGATGAAGGGAGAGAATGCGCATCATGGTTGTGGACGATGAATCGATTATTGAGCTTTTTTGGAACAGGTCGGAGCTCGCGCTCAGTGAGACAAAGAAGAAGTATGCTTCTTTTTTACGAACGGTTGCCAATAATGTTCTACACAATTCTCAGGATGCAGAGGAATGTGAGAATGACACTTATTTACATACGTGGAAAAGTATTCCGCCTTTACGTCCGACAAATTTAAAAGCATATTTAGGTAAGATAGTCAGAAATCTTGCGATTGGAAAATTGCGGGGAAATCTTGCGAAGAAAAGAGGTGGAGGTATTATAATAATGCCATATGAGGAACTGGAAGAATGCATTCCTGATGGAAGAAGGGATGAAGCGCCGGATATCGAGAGGTTGCGTGAAAGCTTGAATTCATTTTTGCAGATGATTCCGAAGGAACAGTGTAATATTTTTATGAAACGATACTGGTATTCCTATTCTGTGAATGAAATAGCAAGGCAAACAGGGAGAAAAGAGAAGTATATAACAAATCATTTATATATGTTAAGAAGGAAGTTGAAACAGCATTTGGAAAGGCAGGATATTATTTTATGAAAGGGCTTGACTTGTTTTTGGCGGTCAATGATGTGAATGATTCGTATATAGAAGAGGCGGCAGGGGATGTTGGGATGGTACAATCCAGAAGCCGGATTTGTAAAATAGTAATAGCCCTTGTGGCGGTATTATTTGTAGCGTTTGTGGGAAATGAGGTACTATTCTTTCACGGAGAATTGAGGTATAAGGTTGTAAAAGTTTCAAGTATTTTCCAGCCTCAAGACCAAATACAAGTGGGGAGAAAACCGCAGGTATGGAAAGAATTACCGTTGTATAAGAGATATCCGAAGTTGTGTATGGACGGAGTTGTCTATGAGGCGCTTAATGAAGATTGTGATGAGAAAAAATTGGGTCAGTTTCTGGGGACGTATTCGGTAGTGGGAACAGAATATGTACGAGCAGGAGTGTTGTTGTATTTTGATATGGAAATATTGCATGAAACTGAGGTTCATGTATACAAAATAATAGGAAAGGCCCAAAAGAATGCGGTTGCGGTAGGGTTTGAAAAAAACGGAAAATATTATGTGTATGATAGAACATACAGGTAGATGTACTTTAAGGGAGGGTGTATGAAAGAGAGAAAGTGGAGTTGTGAAAAAAAGAGAAGAAAATATATTTTATTAATCTCTTTTATTCTACTGTCTTCTGTACTTACCTTGATTTTAGTTGTGAAGAACAGCGATTGGTATCATGAGGTGTTTGATTTCGATGCAGTGTCCTTCGGGAGATTAATAAAAAAAGAGAAGTTAGATACAAGGGTAACAGAGATTCGCTCGGGATATCTTATGGAGAAAGATGGAAAGAAAATAAGTGTAGAAGTTCCGATTGAATTTTGGAAAATGATAGTGGATGATTTTATAAAGTTTGATTTTGGAGAGACAATAGAATACAGAATGAATTATGTTTCTATGCCAACAGATGATTTTAAAGCTGTGAATGGGCAGGAAATTATGGGGTACGAGTTGGTTTTAAATAATTCTGCTGAAACGATTATGGTGAAAATATATGAGGAGGGATTTATAAGGATTCGGGGGAAAAGGTTTAGGATAGGAAAGGACTATACAAAAAAATATTATGAAGAAGGAATTGAACTTCTTAGAATGGAAGAATGATTATGAAAACAAACTTAATACAGAAGTTATGGAAATATTTTAATAAGTATGTTATACTTATAATATAGCTTATGATGAATCATCTTCCGGAGGTATACATATTTCTCTTTGTGCAACTGCGGTATCGGTAGGCAATACAATCGCGTTCGCAGGGAATTGCATGAAATAAATTGCATATAAGAATCTTTCCGGAAACAAAAATCTTTTATGACAGCACATTTTTTAATAACAGGAAATAACAGGAGGGTGAAATTATGAACGAAGAGTGGAATCAGAAGGATAACACGGATGCATCATGGGAAGAAATGGAAACCCCATATGTCTCACGCTATACTGCGGAGATGCTGCAGGGAGTACAGGGACAGGTGGCTGTTCGGTCATTTCTTGTGGTGTTTGTAGGACTTATAATTACAACGATTGCCTCTTACATGACCATTTTCAGCGGTTCGATGTTAGAAGCACTGTTTAGCAGGGGCGTGTTTCAGATTTTGCTGATTGCAGAGATTGTTGTGGTTTTGGTAAATTCCTGGGCAATTAGAAAAGACAACCTGATTCTTGCAGGGATTTTGTATCTGTCCTATACAATTATAAACGGAATTACAATGTCCGTAATATTCCTGGCATATGACGTTGCATCCATCAAAGAAGCATTTTTGGTAGCAGCCGTTATATTTGGTGTCATGGCGGCATATGGTTATTTTACGAAAAAGGATCTGACGCAAATCGGCTCGGTTTGTATGATGGGGTTGCTTGGCGTGATTCTGGTTAGCTTACTGAATATGTTCTTGTTACATAACTCCGGTCTGGAGCTGATGCTGGACTATGTGGTTGTGCTTTTATTTGTTGGTATTACCGCATACGATATGTACAAGATGAAGCAGATGATTGCAGTCGGCGGAGAAAATGAAATCAATCGGGTTGCTCTGTATACCGGCATGCAGCTGTATCTTGATTTTATCAACCTGTTCCTGCGACTGATTCGTATTATGGGCAAAAAACGTTAACAGCTTTTAAGATTTAAGTAAGGAAAGAGGGTGTCCTTCCACCATGAATGCTGGAGGGACACCCTCTGTTTTGTCATATTAATCCGGCATTTTGCAATCTGTCTGGGCTGTGCGAAAAACAAAGTGTTTTCATACTAGCTCACAGAGAGAAGTCTTGCGGATTCCTTGCAGTTTATGCGAACGGATTCTCGGTCGGATATAACATACCCTTCGGCTGGTTGAACTTAACCTCTTCAACACCGAGATACTTGAATACCTCGAAGAGAGCCTTTCCGAAGTGACCGAATGCTACTGCACCGTGGTGCGGGTAGTTTCTCTCGATTAATACGTGACGGTAGAAACGTCCCATCTCCGGAATAGCGAATACGCCGATAGCACCGAAGGACTTGGTACGAACGTCAAGAACTTCACCCTCTGCAATGTATGCACGAATCTGTGCATCAGCAGTGGACTGAAGACGGAAGAACGTAATCTTGCCCGGAGCGATATCTCCCTCGAGGGTACCGTTGGTGCACTCAATCGGAAGTGCTCTTGCCATGATCTTCTGGTACTTCATCTCGCAGAATGCAAGCTTAGTGGAAGCGGTGTTACCACAGTGGAAGCCCATGAAGGTATCCTTGTGGGTGTACGGGAACTTGCCCTCGATTGCTTCCTTGTACATGTCAGCCGGAACGGAGTTGTTGATATCAAGAAGGGTAACGATGTCATCACTGACAACAGTACCGATGAACTCGGAAAGTGCACCATAGATATCTACCTCACAGGATACCGGAATACCCTTTGCGGTAAGACGGCTGTTTACATAGCAAGGAACGAACTTGAACTGAGTCTGGAATGCCGGCCAGCACTTACCTGCGATAGCAACATACTCGCGGCTTCCCTTGTGAGCCTCAACCCAGTCAAGTAAGGTAAGCTCGTACTGAGCGAGTCTTTGAAGAACCTCCGGACGCTTGTTTCCTGCGCCAAGCTCCTTCTCCATATCTGCAACAACTTCCGGAATACGGGAGTCTCCCTCGTGCTTGTTGAAAGCTTCGAACAGGTCAAGCTCGGAGTTCTCCTCGATTTCAACACCAAGGTTGTAAAGCTGCTTAATCGGAGCGTTACAAGCAAGGAAGTTGAGCGGTCTCGGACCGAAGGAAATGATCTTTAAGTTGCGAAGACCTACGATAGCCTTTGCAATCGGAACGAATTCCTTAATCATGTCTGCACACTCTTCAGCAGTACCAACCGGGTACTCTGGAATGTATGCCTTTAAGTTACGAAGCTTTAAGTTGTAGCTTGCATTAAGTACGCCACAGTAAGCGTCGCCACGGCCATCCATAAGGTCGTTCTGGGACTCCTCTGCTGCAGCACAAATCATAGCCGGACCATCGAAATGCTTAACAAGAAGCGTCTCAGCAATCTCCGGACCGAAGTTTCCTAAGTAAACGCAAAGTGCGTTACAGCCGGCCTTCTTTAAATCCTCGACAGCCTGTAACATGTGAAGCTCACTCTCTACGATACAGATCGGGCATTCATAGATGTCGTCCATACCATACTTTGCAGCGTAAGCAGCTACAAGAGCTTTTCTTCTGTTAACGGACAGGCTCTCCGGGAAGCAGTCACGGCTAACAGCAACAATACCGATTTTTACCTTTGGCATATTGTTCATTTTTTTTCTTCCTTTCTTTGAATGAGTTAGTATTGTAACTAAGCAGTTACCTTTAGGTAACGGTTAGGCTACACCTGTCTTTAATTATATTTGTTTTTGGGCTTTGTGTCAATAATCAGCATGGATTTCTGTAAAAATATTTGATAAATATCTGTTAGCTGTTCCCGGTACAATCCGGACACGGAAGAAGCTTTGTACCATTGCAGTCCGGACATGTCCGTCCACCGTCTCCGCCACACTCATTGCATTGTTCGGTTCCTGTTCCCTGACATCTGTGGCAGTTATTGTAACGCTTCATCTCACATCTTGGGCACGGTCCGTGTCCGTAGCAGACATCAGTGTGGTCTACATACCAGTTGGAGCAATGACCGTTGCCGTCGCAATGGTGGCATGGCCCCTCATTGCCATCTTCCATTGTTTCCACTCCGCTGCCGCCACAGGTCGGACAGTTACCGGTTCCGCGACAATACGGGCATGGAGCCGGATCATATCCGGAGCCATTGCATAAGTCGCATGCGATTGTCTTGCTTCCGGAACAATCCGGGCAGAGTGTTGTGCCTGTGTTGCCGCAGGTATCGCAGTTGATATAGCCAAGGTCAGCGCAATAAGGGCAATGTACGGTGTGGGTTCCGTGACAGGTTTCACATTCATCATCCGGAAGCTTCTCATCTGCCGGATTTTCGCCCGGAGCCGGGAACGCTTCTTCTTCCTTTGGCGGCTCTGCGGTCAGTTCGACTTCAACCGTTGCGGCAACATCATTTTCATCCAGCACATTCTGAACCGTATTCTGTGTGTCGTTAAAAAAATCATCGGTACGGAAGTAGTCGTCAAGTGCTTCTGAAACTTCTACCTTCAGAACGGTCTCATCAGTGACATTGTTTGTTTCAATGAGGTTTTGGGTAATCGCTTTGGCAGCATCGGAAACACTTTGTCCCACAGGAGAGGATAATTCCTGAGGTGCTTCGGTATCCTGATTTTCAAATCCGTAGGCCATTACCGTTCCTGCGTCGTCAAGGAAAAGAACAACCGGATTGTCATCGCCGATTTTCATGGTGGCAGAGTAGTCCAGCATATCGGTCAGATATGTAAGATCCTGCGGTTCGGAAAGATTCTCTAATACAAATTCGCCCTGTTCTTCTGCAATCTTCTCTACCTCAGGAGGCATTGCGACTGCGACTTCTGCCTTTCGGTGGTGCTCACGCAGAGTTTTGTTTGCAGTTACTTCGGCAATATACAGAGTCTCATTTACCTGAAATGCCGTGTCCTTTACCTCTGCCACTTCAATAATCATGTCGGCCTCCGGCTTCAGATAATCGGTTTTCAGAGCGGTATTGGTAACCTTCTTTATCGCGTCCTTCACATTATTTCCGGTGAAGGAAACATCCTTATAGGCATCTGCTGCGTCCTTGTTTTCGTAATGATAGGCCAATACAATACCATCCTGATCAAGATAGAGCAGAAGGTACGGATTGATGGTAATACGCATCATTGCAGAATAGGATACGTTCTGCTCTACATATTCTTTGGAAACGGCTTTGTCCAGATCAATTGTTTCACTATCCGTCTGGTTTCCGTTTTCATCCAGCTTTGCCTGAGAATCGGATTCGGTGCGGTTGTCTGGTCCTGACGGTTCTGACGGTTCTGCCGATTCGGAACTGTTACCGGACAGATCTGTCACATCAGAGGGAGTGGTTACAGGCTTCTTTTCGCCTTTGCAGCCCATCATCATCAAAGAGATAAGTACAAGGCCAAAAAGGAATGGTTTTATTTTCTTTTTCATAAGTGCCTCCTTTATCGGAAATTCAACTCCACTCGGCTTTTGCAGGCAAGACTGCAAAAGCCTCACTACGCCATTATTATAACATGTAGTGTGAAAGGTTGACAAGAACCCTGCACTCAAAAAGCGGCAGAGCCGGATAAAGGGCTCTGCCACAGTTTTTTGTGTAAATATAGATGTATGGGGCTTTCATTCATACAGGGAATCAGCCTTCCTCTGCCGCATCTTCGATACTGTCGAGGTATTCTTCCAGACTGTCCAAGCTGTCTTCTATATCGTCTGCGTGGCCGTCTTCCGCATCTAACATCGATTCCAAAGAATCCAAATAGGCATCGCCTCCGTCGTCTGACATTCCAAGCATTTCAATTTCAAGGTCTGCCCCGTCCACTTGATCGTCAAGCTCGCTTACACGGTTTTCCAAACATTGAAGTTCGCTTTGAAAAGCAGAGATACGAGCGGTTACACTGTCCAATGTATTTCCTGTAAGAATTCCCTGTGCGGTCATGTTTCCTATCCGGCTTAGCAATTCCTTAAAGCGATTGTTCAGGTCATCTGCACGGTCAGATAAATCGTCCCGCTGCATTTCAATATCATCCAGATGCTCTGCCAAATCATCGGAAAGGGCTGACGTGTTTGGAGCCATAGGGATTGGCGGGATATCCGGGATTGGCGGGATATCCGGGATTGGCGGAATATCCGGAATCGGCGGAATGTTTAGATTAAGTGGAACATTCATGGTATGTCCGGCTGCATTGCCATTGTTTTTGAGTTCTTTTTCACGTCGTAACGCCTCGGTGGAGTACTTGTTACCGCCGTATTGGTTGATATTCGGCCAGCCGTCTGCAAAGACAAGATTGTGACGCTGCGGGCGTCGGTCTGCAAATTCATCCGGCGCATCCACCCAGTCTGCATAAAACTCCGGCTCTTTGGCAGGCTTCACTGCCATTGGGGCGTTTCCTGCCACAAAGGAAAGGCAAACGCTTACCGTGGTCGTATTGGTTCCAGCAGCATTAACCGTGTCGAGGGCTTCCGGTGTGCAAAACGGAATGGAATACAGCTCCCAACCGTCCTTATGTAACAGTGGTTTGATGTAGTTACGATTCAGCTTGTAGTTATAGCAATTTTCCCAGTCATTTCCAAAAGCAATCTGCAGTTTACATATTTCACTGCTTTTGTCGTTCTCTCCGCCGTTTAGCCAGAATACGAATTGATAGTCCGTATCCGGTGTCAGGGAGAGCGCATTGGAAAGCGCACGTACATAAGGAGTGTCCCAGTCGCCGAACATCAGGCATTCCACCAGACCACCGTCAAAATCGCTGATAAAGCTGCGCTCTGCATGGGCAGGCTGTGCAAAATTCGCAGATCTGCCGGTGTAATGTCCGTTAACCCCGAAGCCGTTGTTATTGCTATACTGTGTCTGTTCAAAAGACCAATTCCGTGGATTGAAATAGATGTAATTCATTTGATTAACCTCCGATGTGTTGTATGTATCGGACGGTTCCGTTTTTCCGGACAAACGAATGGTACAGTCGTCCACGAAAAGCGCCCGTCCATTCTTAATCAGTCCCTTAGCCCGTTTTGGGTAAGTGACTCCGATATAGTTTCCATGCTCATCTGTTACCGTTACGTTTTTTGTCATGGGTGTCTTCCCCTCTCACAGAAGTTACTGCAGATGCATCCGGCGCATCTACAGTGGTTTCGCCGGAATAAGCATCCGGCAGGTGCCTGCGGTGTGCTGTTTTTTCTTATGGGTGCCGTCCCCTGTTCCGCATATACGGCAAAAGCCGTAAGGAATCGGATTAGGAATCCTTACGGCTAGTATAGCACAGAGACAGCAGATCTGGCAAGAAAAAATTGACAGGGTATCTAAGGAAGCACTGATTAATTCAATGCTTCCTTAGAAGCCTCCGGCGGCTCGCACGAATTTGCAACAGAAATTGTAGCTTCGCTACGCAAATTCGGCGCGGAAACGCTTTCATCAGCGTTTCCCGGGATTCCTGCACTTAAATCAGTCTCTCTCTGATATAATCAAAGCAGCGGTTCAGCTTCTCTGTATGTACTGCTCCGGTAGCATCAAAGGCGGTTGCTTCTATTGTGAAATGCCCTGTATAGTTCTTTTCCTTTAGGAGCCGGAAGAACGGCTCAAAATCAATATTGCCTTCTCCGATAGCGAGAGTGCAAAGCTTTGCCCACTCCATATAGCCGCCACCGTAATCATTCACATGCAGATGCTTTACATGTCCTTTGTCCCAAAGCCACTGATACTCCGGCGCATAAATCAGCTTCATCTGGTCGTGAAAGGCAGCCATTTTGGTATCAAATACAAAATGTACCTCAGGATATGCTTCTGCCAGCTCCACCCAGTGCTTCATCGGGTTCTCTACATTACATACTACATTTTCTACGAGTAAATCCAGACCATAGCTTTCTGCCATCGGCAGCAGCTCTCCCAGAGCCTTGCGGTTATTAACAAAATTCCGGTCGGAATATTCGCCGTCCCAAAGGTGAATCACCAGCTTTTCGGCACCCAGCCGCTTTGCCATGCTGCAATTAATCGCAAACAGACGAAAGGCAGTCTCCCAGTCGCCCTCTCCGTTTTTACTTAAGGCTTCGCCGATATGCTTCTCACAGTGCATTACCGGGATGCATAGCTTCATTTCCTGTAAATCCGCAACAATCTCCTCTGACTTGTCGTACCAGCTGTCATACATCATAAACTCGTAGCCGTCACAGGAAAGCTGTTTTGTTAATTCATAGAGCAATTTATGATTTCGCCCGTTGGGCCTGCCAATCAGGGCACCCGTGGAGCAGAGTATTTTTGAATTCATTTTGTCTAAGTCCTTTCTTATTCATATATGCTTTCATTCTAGCATGACTTAATTTCATGTGCAAGTGTTTGAATAGCCATGCTATAAAATGAGATAGGAAGTTTCCACGTTTTCCTATATGAAAAAGTGGAAAATGAGGACAGAGTTTGGTATAATTCAGAATAGGCATCAATATTGGAAGGAGGAGGAAATCATGAGTAACATTTCAGTCAGGGTATATACAAGAGAGCCGGTGGAAGGAAAGTATCCGAACGGGCTTTCCTACAGTGTTCATTTGTCTTTCGTTAAGGAGGGAAAGGAGACTCCGCTGCATAATAATTACGGACTTCTTTTTCCGAAGGCAGGTGTGAATGCAGACAATGTTATTGTTCCGGTTTTTTTGGGAGAAGCAAGGATTGCCGGGGTACAGATAGAGGGAAAGTACAAATACATCATTACCGGCACGGATCTCCTTTCCACAGGGGAAGAAAACGCAGAGACAAAAGGGTGCTTCTGGAGCTTTTGTACGGAGGACTTTCTGACTTTTGAAGAGTGGGGATTACTGGAAGAAGGTGAATTGAGACAAAGAACCGGAAGAGCAGTGAACTGCTTAAGAGAGTCTGACTTCGTTACGATATCTGCCCAAATGGCGGAAGCTATGCTAAGAGAATGGAATCCGCTTCAGTTCCGGGAAATTCTGACGACCCCGAAGGAGAGAGAAAAAACGGGAAAAATCAGTGTTTTGTATTCGGATGGTTCGATTCATGAGAAAATGGTTCAGGATATACCGAGCTTACAATATCCGCTTGCCAAAGGCTTTGGTGACCCGGTGGTTTTGCTTTGGAAGGATGAGTATTATTTTATTGCAACGAATGATAATGTGAACGACATTGGACTGTATGTGCGCAAAGCACACAACCTGGAGGACTTATTTGCCGATGATGTTAAGATGCACATAATTTTGGACAGAGATGAAAAAAGAGAGCTGATTCAGACATTCTGGGCACCGGAATTTCATATCATCGGCGGAGAATTGTATGTGCTGTTTGCTGTCAGCGGTCAACAGTGGGGACCTCAGTGTCACCTGATGAAGCTAAAGGAAAACGGGGATATATTAAAGGCTGAGGACTGGGAAGACCCGGTTCGCATCAGAAGAGCGGATGGAGGTTTTCTTGGACAAAATGGCATAACGCTTGATATGACATATGTAAGGTCCGGTATGCGGCATTATTATGTCTGGTCCTACAGAGAGCATATCGGCTCCCCGCTTGACACCGGTTCGATGCTTATGGTTGCAGAATTTTCAGAGCAATGTCCGGAACAAATCATCACTGAGCCGGTCTGCCTTTCAAGACCTTTGTACGGATTTGAAAATACATGCGGAACCATCAATAATGAGGGGCCTTATGCATTTTATCATAACGGTACTATCTATCTTTCTTATTCCGGCGGAGATGCCAGAGGCTATTTGTATTCGATAGGTATGCTCACGGCAAAAGACGGAGCAGACCTGTGTAATTTGTCCGTGTGGGAAAAGGCAAAGACGCCGGTATTAAGCTTCGCAAGCGTTCCGGGAGAATACGGTCCGGGTCACAACTCCTTTTTCTGTGACAGAAACGGGGACTGGTGGATAGCATACCATGCCACCCCGTCCTATGGAGACAGAGGCATTTCGAGCGCCATTCGAAGAGTTCATTTTGACAGGAACGGCAAGCCACGTTTCGATCTTGCAAGAGAAGAAGACCTGCCGGAGCAATACAGATAAAACAAAGGGAAAAAAGAAAGCAGCTCATCTATATCCTGAAAAAAGGGAAGCATGTCATAAGCGGCGGAAGGACCGAAAACGAAAAAATTTCAACAACTGTGTGATATTTTTCCTTTCTCATGCGTTCATAATGTGAAGGGCCTTTCAAAAGAGACGGAGAATAACAGTATGGACATAAGAGAGTATGAGCAGTTGGTAACTCAATTTTCAGACACAGTGTATCGGGTTGCACAAAGCGGCTGCAGGACTTTTGCAGATGCGGAGGATGTAGTGCAGAATACCTTTATCAAACTGTGGGAGCGACAGGAAGCTTTTGAAGATGAGGAATATGCCAGAAAATGGTTAATCCGGGTGGCAGTAAATGAATGTCGCAGTCTGTGGCGGACTCCATGGATGAAGAAAACCGCATATCTGGAGGGTATACAGAAACAGCCGGCATTTTCGATGAAAGAGCGAAGTGAACTGTATTACGCAGTGCTGGAGCTTCCGGTAAAATACCGGCAGGTGGTGCATTTGTACTACTTCGAGGATTATAGCGTAAAGGAAATTGCAAAGCTTTTCAAACTCTCGGAAACAACAGTCCAGACAAGGCTTCAGAGAGCAAGGCAGAAACTAAAGGATACATTGAAAGGAGTATGGAGATGAGCGAGGATCAGAAGAATCGGACATACTACAAGGAAACATTTCGCGAGGTGCATGCTCCGCAGGATTTAGTAGAGAGGTTGATGGAGATGGACAGAGCAGGGAAAAGGAAAAAAGCGGGTTCCGCAGTAAAGAGGATAGCTGTAGCAGCGGTTGCCGCAGTATGTTTATTTGCAGGCAGTAACGGTGTTGCATACGCCATGACCGGAAGCACCTGGGTGAAGACATTGGTGTACAGAATTACATTAAATGGCGTGGAGTATGATGTAGACATGGAAAGCCACCGGAAGGAGGATGGTACTATGCGGTATACCGGAAGTGTTCAGCATGGAAATGGAGATGTAACGGAAGTTGAGTATGAAGAGTATGGAAGGATTGGTTCAGCCGTGATACATACGAAGAAAAGTGCCGGGCTGTCATTAGCAGAGGATCGTATTCGTATCATAGATGGCGATATCGAGATTGATATCACAGAGGAGATAAATGAAAAGGGAATGGTTTCCGGAAGCTACGAACGAAACGGCTATACAAAGGTTTACAAAATTATTAAGCAGGGAGAAGGTATTATTCCTTACATTATCACCGTTGAAAATGGAATTGAAGAGGCCTGGAAAGAAATAGAAAAGCTGGAAGAGTCAAATAAAATACGGCAGGGTGAACGAATCGCCGAACCGACTCCAGCTCCGTGAAGCGAAAA
>CALZBV010000027.1 GCA_945622055.1 uncultured Clostridia bacterium | reverse complement strand
TGAAAATGTTTCAGACCATCAATGCTGTTTCTGCCGAAGAAGGAAATCTTGCAGTTTTAGCCACACTTGCGGATTCGGAAGAGGCGGAGGGAATGGTTCCAAAGATTTTATGTGAGAACCGTCCGGAGGGACTAATGATTGTTGGACGGCTTTCTAAGGAGTATCTTAAGGCGCTTCATCAGACCATACCGGTTCCGTGGGTGTTTGTTGATTTTTATGACGAAGAGGAAATGGCAGATGCGGTTATTTCTGACAGCTATTACGGTGCATATCAGCTGACACGGTATCTTTTAAAGCGTGGGCATCGTTGTATTGCTTATGTCGGTACGCTTTTATCGACCAGCTCGATTACCGACCGTTACATGGGATATGCCAGGGCAATGCTCGAATATGGGATTACACCCAAAAAGGAGTGGCAGATAGAGGACAGAGACGTCAAGACCGGACGGGTGGACGAGCAGAACCTTCTAAAGCTTCCAAAAGAGCTGCCCACTGCGTTCTTTTGCAATTGTGATGTGGTCGCAAGTGCCCTGATTAAAAAACTGAACGCAGAAGGAATCCGGGTTCCGCAGGAGGTTTCCGTTGTGGGCTATGATAATTTTCTGTACCCGGGACTGTGTGATATTGGTATTACAACCTATGAGGTGGATTTAAGGAAAATGGCCGAACAGGCGCTTACGGTTTTACTGCAAAAAATGAAAACACCGGGCGGACAAAACCGGCTCTATATTGTGGAAGGACATGTGGTAGAAAAAGAAAGTGTAGAGGAATTCGCAAATACGACTGCAAACAGGGGATAAAATGTTGAAATCATGCGCTGTTCGATGTATAATATGCTTTGATTGGGAGAGTGCGTTTTGTCGCACAGGTTTATGGTGCATTGATTTTATCAAACCGAGGGGGTGCAGCTTTTGGACGAGAAGGAAAGACAGGGAAAGCTTGCAGTTGCAATTGAATATGATCCTTCTGAGGAAGCCCCGAAGATTATAGCATCCGGACGTGGTATTCTTGCGGAAAAGATTATCGAGAAAGCGAAGGAGGTGGATGTCCCGCTTCATAGGGACGATAAGCTTGCCGGCACTCTTTCAAAGCTTGAAATAGGGGACATGATACCACCGGAGCTTTATGGTGTGGTTGCGGAGATTCTTTTGTTTGTCGATAAGGTCGATAAAATCAAAGGAAAGATAAAGGACCGATAGTGGATTGGTAAAGGACAATGGTTCCGTTTGTTTTGGAAAACGCAGAGGGAGTTTGTGGGAATAGGGGGAAGCTTGAAAAAAAAGTACAGTTACGTGCCGTACGGGAATAAACGGAAGGTCGGCGCGGAGAAAGAAGCTATGGTTTCCGCATATTTGCAACAGGCAGGCTATGAAATTGTGGAGCGTAATTTCTACAGCCGGCATGGAGAGATTGATATAATCGCCAAAAAGGACGGATACCTGGTTTTTATTGAGGTTAAGTATCGCTCCGGGCTTTCCTACGGAGCACCGGAGGCGGCGGTAACACCACTAAAACAACAGCATTTACGCAACGCAGCGCAGTATTATTTATATAAAAACCAACTATCTTTTTCACAGCCGATGCGGTTTGACGTTGTGGGTGTGTTACAAAATGAAATCCGGATTATTGAAAATGCCTTTTCGTAAGGGTGCTGTTTCATGCAGCCTGCGATTGCATGGAGAAAGGAAATTATGGTCGGTAGCTTTGAACAGGATGAGATAAGGATGGAATTTGCCGGAACACGAAAGACACACGGGCAGATGCTATTTATAGAGAAGGAGGTGCCGTATCTTGCCTTTCGGACTCTTTTATCGGAGCCGGAGGTGCGGCATGGCTGCGCAACGAGGCTTGGCGGCGTAAGCGAAGGCTGTTTTGCCTCTTTGAATCTTGGATTTTTTCGTGGAGATCCGGAAGAAAAGGTCAGGGAAAATTTTTGCAGGATTTGCGATTCCATTGGCGTTGACGTGAATAAGGTGGTACTTCCGAAACAGGTGCATGAGTGTAATGTCAGGCGGGTGACGGAAGAGGATTTTGGAAACGGAATTGTCCGTCCGCTCCCGTATGACAGTGTGGATGCGCAGGTAACCAATGTGCGCGGAGCTGTGCTGGCGGTGTTTGGTGCTGACTGCGTACCGATTTTGTTTTATGACCCGGCGGGGCATGCCATCGGAACAGCACATGCCGGATGGAGGGGAAGCATCGGACGGATTGCACAAAAGACGGTCGAGACGATGACGCGTGAATTCGGAACGGACCCGAAACAAATAAAGGCCTGTATCGGTCCGTCCATTTGCGGGGAATGCTATGAGGTGGACGGTATCGTCCTGAGGCGGTTTTCGGAGGAATTTCCTGAGGCGGTAACGGCATGCGGACAGGGAAAAGGTTTGCTGAATCTTTGGAAGGTAAATGAAACGGTTTTACTTCAGGCGGGGCTTTTGCCGGAGCATATTACGGTTTCGGGTGTTTGTACGAAATGTAACTCAGACGTATTTTTTTCGCATCGTGTTATGGGGGAACGGAGAGGAAATCTTGCGTGTTTCATTTCCCTTGCGGAAGAAAAATGAGGAAGCCGTTTGATTTGATATCGATTATGAGGAAAACAACATGAAAGACAGGCACAGACATATTATCAAAGCGATTGAACCGGGCAGCATTGCAGAGGAGCTGGAGCTTACGCCCGGAGATGAACTTGTTTCCATAAACGGGAAAGAAATTGAGGATATTTTTGATTACCGTTATTTATCCGAGGATGCTTCTCTGGTGGTGCTGATTCGAAAAAAGAACGGAGAAGAATGGGAGCTGGAAATTGAGAAGGAGCCCTATGAAGACCTTGGAATTGAATTTGAAGAAGGGTTAATGGATCAGTATCGTTCCTGCAGAAATAAATGTATTTTCTGTTTTATCGACCAGATGCCGAAGGGTATGAGGGAAACTTTATATTTTAAGGACGATGACGCACGGCTTTCTTTTCTGCAGGGAAACTACATTACGCTGACGAATTTATCGGAAAAGGATATGGAACGTATTATTTTCTATAGGCTTTCCCCGATTAATATTTCCGTGCATACGACCAATCCACAGCTTCGCTGCAGGATGCTTAACAACCGGTTTGCAGGAGAGGCACTGGATAAAATTCGTCGTTTTTATGAGGCAGGGCTTACAATGAATGGTCAGATCGTGTTATGCAAGGGGTACAATGACGGTGCTGAATTAGAACGAACGATTTGTGACCTTACCGCGTATTTACCGTTGATGCAGAGTGTTTCGGTTGTTCCGATCGGGATGACGAAGTTCCGGGAGGGACTGGCGCCTGTGGAGCCGTTTACGAAGGACGATGCGAAAGCAGTGCTTGACACAATTCATAAATGGCAGAATAAGATTTATAAGCAGCATGGAACAAGAATGATTCATGCCAGTGATGAATGGTATCTGCTTGCCGGGGAAGAGATTCCGGCGGAGGAGAGCTACGAGGGATTTTTGCAGCTGGAGAACGGAGTGGGCATGGTTCGCTCGATGAAGGATGACATGGATGCGCTTCTTTCGGAGTATCCGGGAGATGACCGCCGCCTTCGTGCAACGCTTGTTACCGGAGTTTTGGCAGCGCCTGTGATTTTGGAGCAGGTGGAAAAGATTCAGAAGAAGTTTCCGAACATCGCAGCTGAGGTTGTTCCGGTTGTCAATCATTTTTTCGGAGAATCGATTACGGTTGCGGGACTTCTTACCGCACAGGATATTATCGCACAGCTTTCGGGGAAGGAGCTCGGAGAGTTTCTGGTTCTTCCGGATGTACTTCTTAAGAGTGGAACGGAGCTGCTTTTGGATGATTTGACGGTATCTGATATCGAAAATGCTTTACAAACCAAGGTTCGTATTGTAAAATCAGATGCAGAAGGACTTTTGGGCGTCCTGCTGGAGGGTGAGACAAAACGCCCGCTATAAAGGAAAGCAGAAGATAGAAAGGAAATAATATGAGTAATCCGATTGTTGCCATTGTGGGAAGACCGAATGTCGGTAAGTCCACTTTGTTTAATGCACTGGCCGGAGAGCGCATTTCGATTGTAAAGGATACCCCGGGGGTTACCAGGGATCGTATTTATGCGGATGTAACCTGGCTGAATTACAAATTTACCATGATTGATACCGGAGGTATTGAGCCGGAGAGTAAGGATAAGATGCTTACGTATATGCGTCAGCAGGCACAGATTGCAATTGATACCGCTGATGTAATTCTGTTTGTTACCGATGTGCGTCAGGGACTTGTGGATGCAGACTTTAAGGTTGCGGACATGCTTCGCCGTTCCAAAAAGCCGGTCGTCCTGACGGTAAATAAGGTAGACGATTTTGAAAAGCTTTCCGCAGATATTTATGAGTTTTATAATCTTGGCATCGGTGACCCGATTGGTGTGTCCGGTGCTTCCAGACTTGGCTTTGGTGAGCTGTTGGATGAGATTGTCAAATTTTTCCCGGAACCGTCCGGAGATGAGGAAGAGGAAGAAATTCCGAAGATTGCAATCGTCGGAAAGCCGAACGTCGGCAAGTCCTCCATTATCAACCGGCTTACCGGAGAAAACCGTGTGATTGTATCGGATATTGCGGGAACCACGCGCGATGCCATTGATACGAAGGTATCCTATGAGGATAAGGAGTATATTTTCATTGATACCGCCGGACTTAGAAAGAAAAACAAAATCAAAGAGGAACTGGAAAAATTCAGTATCGTCCGTACCGTCAGTGCAGTGGAGCGTGCAGATGTTGTTGTGGTTGTGATTGATGCAACGGAAGGTGTTACTGAACAGGATGCAAAGATTGCAGGTATTGCACATGAGCGCGGGAAGGGGATTATTGTTGCGGTAAACAAGTGGGATGCCCTTCCGGATAAGGATGACAAGTCTATTTATCGTCAGACCGAAAAGATTCGTGAGATTCTTTCGTTTATTCCGTATGCCGAGATTATCTTTATTTCTGCAATGACCGGACAGCGTATGACGAAGCTGTTTGAGAAGATTGACCAGGTGATTCAGAGCAGAACGCTTCGTATTGCTACCGGTGTTTTGAATGAGATTCTTATGGAGGCTACGTCACTTCAGCAGCCGCCGTCCGATAAGGGAAAACGTTTGAAAATCTTTTTCATGACGCAGGTTTCGGTAGGACCGCCAACGTTTGTTATCTTTGTAAATGATAAGGAGCTGATGCATTTTTCGTATCAGCGTTACATTGAGAATAAGGTTCGTGAAACCTTTGGATTTACCGGTACCTCGCTCAAGTTTATTATCCGTGAGCGTGAATCGGACACAAAATAAGAAGGGAACGGCGTAGGAGTTATGATTTGGCGAATCATTCTTTGTTTATGCATTGGATATGCATTTGGCTGTATTTCGACCGGATTGATTGTAGGTAAAACAAAAAACGTGGATATCAGAAAGTACGGAAGCGGAAATGTCGGAACGACGAATGCGCTCCGTACACTTGGTGTAAAGGCGGGACTTGTTACGTTTCTCGGGGATATTCTTAAGTGTGTGATTCCGGTAGTTCTGATGAAGTATGTAGTTTTTGGTGACGTAGATTACCGTCTGCTTCTCGGACTTTGTACCGGATTCGGAGATGTACTCGGGCACAATTTCCCGTTTTATCTGCATTTTAAAGGGGGAAAAGGAATTGCTGTCATGGCAGCAACCATTCTGATGTTTGATCTCAGGCTTGCAGCAATTTGTCTGGTTACTTTTGTTGCAGTAGTCGCATTTACCCGTTATGTTTCACTTGGGTCTTTGATTGTTGCGCTGGAGTTTTTCTTTTTTACCCTGTTTGTGTACGGGATTCGGGAACAGAACTGGCCGGTGCTTTTGGTAAGTGCTTTGTTTGCATCCCTTGCATTTTATACCCACAGAACGAACATAAAGCGGCTGCTTGCCGGTACGGAAAATAAAATCGGCAAAAAGGCTGCTGTTACGGATAAGTCAGAGAAAGGAAAGGAAAATGCGTAAGCATTTCAGGTAGAAAACGATGAGAAAAGTTACGGTACTTGGCGCAGGAACGTGGGGAGTCGCACTCGGAATCACGCTTGCGGATAACGGACATGAAGTAACGTTATGGTCAAAATTTCCGGAGGAAACAGAGGCACTTAAGGCAAACCGGAGTCAGATTCGTAATCTGCCGGGGGCTGTCATTCCGGATAATGTAAAGTTTACGAATGACCTTGAAGAGGCAGTAAAGGCGGGATCGGATCTTTTAGTGATGACGGTCGCTTCTCCGTATGTTCGTGAGACGGCACATAAGATTAGTCCGTTCGTTCCAAAGGATACGGTGATTGTAAACGGTGCGAAGGGAATTGAAAATGAAACCTTCTTTACAATGACGCAGATTATTGAGCAGGAGATTCCGCAGTGTCAGGTGGCAGTGCTTTCCGGTCCGAGCCATGCGGAGGAAGTAAGCAGACATATTCCAACCACGGTAGTTGCAGGTTCTGACAAAAAGGAAACCGCGCTTTATGTGCAGGATATTTTTATGAGCAGAAGATTCCGTGTTTACACGAGTCCGGATGTTTGCGGTATTGAGCTGGGCGGGTCCCTGAAAAATGTCATTGCACTTGCTGCCGGAATCGTAGACGGTCTTGGCTTTGGGGACAATACAAAGGCTGCGCTGATTACGAGAGGTATCGTTGAGATTGCAAGACTTGGCGAAAAGATGGGAGCAAAGCGTGAAACGTTTGCAGGACTTTCCGGTATCGGTGATTTGATTGTAACGTGTACGAGTACGCATAGCCGTAATCATAATGCGGGCGTGTTGCTTGGTCAGGGCGAAAGTCTTGAAGCTACAAAGAAAAAGGTCGGTCAGGTAATCGAGGGAGTTAATTCCGCACATGCGGCGCTGATGCTTGCAAAGAAATATGGAATTGAAATGCCGATTGTTGAAAAGGTGAATGAAGTTTTATTTGAGAACAAGTCCGTCACAGCGGCGCTTTCTGAGCTTTTGGAAAGAGAAAAGGTAGATGAATATCAGACAATGTCCTGGGAATAGGCTTTGGAAGGAAACAACTTTGGTATAAAAAGCACCCCCCTTGCATATACATGAATCAGTATATACAAGGGGGATTTTTTATGGAGGCATTTGATTTATACAAAGACATGAGGCTTCGGACCGGCGGAGAAATCTACATCGGAGTGGTCGGACCGGTAAGAACCGGAAAATCGACCTTTATCAAGCGGTTTATGGAGGAAATGGTGCTTCCGGCGATGGAGGATGAGGCAGAGAAAACCCGTGCGGTAGATGAGCTTCCTCAATCTGCAAAGGGAAAAACAATTATGACAACAGAGCCGAAGTTTATTCCGAAAAATGCGGCTAAAATCAAGCTCCCGGACGATACGGATGTGAAAATCCGCCTGATTGACTGTGTCGGATACATGGTTGAGGGTGCTGCGGGACATATGGAAAATGAAAAGGAACGAATGGTGAAGACGCCGTGGTCGGAGGAGGAAATCCCGTTTACCAGGGCTGCTGAAATCGGAACCGGAAAGGTGATTCGGGAGCATTCCACGGTTGGGGTTTTAGTTACCGCCGACGGAAGCTTTGGCGAGCTTTTACGGGAGAGCTATCAGGTGCCTGAGGAACGGACGATTCTTGAATTAAAAAGGCTTGGAAAACCGTTTATTGTTCTTCTGAACAGTGAGAACCCGGGCGGAAAGGAAGTGCAGGAGCTTGCAAGGCAGCTGGAGCAGAAGCATGAGATTACAGTTCTTCCGGTGAACTGTATGCGGCTGAAGCGAATGGATTTTCTTCTGATTCTGGAGGAACTTTTGAATGCATTTCCGGTGAATGAGGTGCATTTTCAGTTGCCTAAGTGGGCAGAGCTTTTCGAAAATGACAGTGAACTAAAGCAGGAGGCACTCCGAATGGCGGAAGAACTCATGCTTTTTGGAAAACGGATGAAGGATGTGAGAAGAACGGATAAGCTGCCGGAAGGAGCTTATTTTGAACCACTGGAGGCTCCGACAGTACATATGGACACCGGTTTGGTGGAATATGAGTTTACTCCGAAAAAGGAATATTATTATCAGATGCTGGAAAAACTACTTGGGTGTAAGATTACCGGCGAATATCGTTTCTATCGCATGTTAAGTGAGATTGCAAAGAAGCGTCAGGAGTACGAAAAGGTTTCCGCTGCCTGTGAGGAGGTGGAACAAAAGGGATACGGTCTTGTGCTGCCGGACACCTCGCAGCTTGAGCTTTCCGAACCGGAGCTTTTTAAGTCCGTAGGAAAATACGGAGTAAAAATACGTGCGACAGCACCTTCGATTCACCTGATTAAAGCCAATATTGTTACCGAGATTGCACCGATTGTGGGAAATGAGGAACAGGCAAAGGACCTGATAGCCTATATGCAAAGACAAAAAGAAAACGGAGAGGACGGAATCCGCGGGGCTTCTATTTTCGGAAAATCAGTTGACCGGCTGGTAGAAGATGGCGTGAATGCCAAAATAGCAAATATCACCGAGGATTGTCAGGAAAAACTACAGGAGTCGATTGAGAAAATCATCAATGACAGCAACGGAGGGGTTATCTGCTTCATAATTTAGTCACATTTTTGTAGAATTTGTACAAAATTCGATTGGAATTTCAAATTTATTCTGCTATATTATTGACAAAAACAAGCGTAGTTGCTATAATAGCCGTGTAATAAAAGTTAATAATTATGTAACATTTGATAGATTGGCTTGTTGGAGGTACTTTTGTTTTGAAGTTAAGTACAAAGATTTGCGCAGCTCTGGCACTGGGAGTGGCTGTTTTGGGATTGCATCCTGCGGATACGGCAGAAGCGGCTTTGGTTACCGGTGGAAAGGCATTGGGCGGTTTCTCAGTGAAATCGAACGGTTTCTTTGGCCAGAATGGCGGAGCAGCTTCCGAGGATGGTCTGGATTTGTTTTCGAGTATTGAGATTCCAAAAGGAATCGCGTTTGCAAATGTAGAGACCTCGTTGAATGTGAGAACCGGTCCGGGTACCAATTACGCTCGTATTGGTTCGTTAGGAAAGAATGCATACTGTATCATTGAATCCGTTGATGAAAACGGATGGGCAAAGATTACATCAGGAAAAATTAAAGGATATTGTTCCACAGAGTATCTGATTATGGGGGATGAGGCTGCCCTGCTTGCGGAGAGCTATGGGACACTGACTGCAACGGTTAAGTCCGGAATTACGAACTTAAATGTCCGTTCCACTGCAGATACCACGGCAGACAACATTATTGCCAAGGTAAGCAGCGGAGAGAAGTTCAAGGTGCTTCGTGAGGTTGTGATTAATAAAAATGATCCGAGCGCAAAGAGCTTTGTCCAGATTGAATGGAACAGTGACGTAGATGGAAGTAACATTGCATATGTAAGCTCCGAATTTGTGGATGTTGCCTATAAGTACAAGGAGGCAGTGGAGTCCAGTAACTATGGTGAGGGTGTTTCCCAGTTACGTACGAATATGATTGATTTTGCAATGAAGTACCTTGGTACACCGTATGTATGGGGAGGAAACAGCCTGACAAGAGGTGTGGATTGTTCCGGATTTGTTAAACAGGTTTTCCTGAACTTTGGATACGGCTCCAATATGCCGCGTACCTCCAGAGAGATGGCTGCAAAGTATACGAGAATTTCCGCTTCGGAGGCAAAGGCAGGCGACCTTGTATTTTACCACAATTTAAGAACCGGTGTGGTTGACCATGTAGCAATCTATATCGGCAACGGAAAGATTATTCATGCTTGTAACTGTATCGAGATTTCCAATGTAAATTATCGTACTGTTTACAAATATGCAAGAGTAATCTGGGATTGATTTCAGAAGCTTGGCTTTTGCGGGATAGAAGTTCTATCACCGCAAAAGCTTTTTTCTTTGCATAAGGTGCTTATTCTTGACTTTTTAATAAGCTGCAATTATACTTTATATGTTATGAGTGAGAGTTGAGAGAAGGGGATTTTTATGGAATTTCTTGTTTTTTTTCTGGGTGCCGTTTTGCTTCTGCTTGGAAAGGGGATTTATGACAAATATACGTTTGATAAAAAGGAGCTGGTGCGGCTCCGGGCAAAATTTGGAACGGTTTCTCCGGAAGAATATACGGATGCAAAGCTGCAGTCAATGAAAGCATTTTATGAAGAGATTAAGCGTGATGCCTGTGATGTTGACGAGATTACCTGGAGCGACCTGGATATGGACGAGCTGTTTATGGTAATCAACAATACGGAAAGTGCAGTCGGGGAAGAATATTTGTATGCAATGCTGCATCAGCCGGAGTTTTCCGTAGAGGAGCTTTTAGAACGGGAACGGCTGATTTCGTTCTTCGGAGCTGAAGAAGAGAAACGTTTGAAAATTCAGCTTGCACTGCGAAGAATCGGGAAAAACAGACGCTTTTCCGTGTTCGCGTGTATGAAATTTATGAAGGACATAAAGCGCGAGTCCAACCTGCTGCATTACCTTCCGGGGGTGTTTACGCTGATTTCTGTTGGGATTTTATTTGTAAATGTTCCGGTTGGCGTGATTTCGCTGATTGTGTCGATACAGTATGGTTTTTT
The DNA here is from genome assembly GCA_945622055.1 of uncultured Clostridia bacterium. GTDB lineage: Bacteria > Bacillota > Clostridia > Lachnospirales > Lachnospiraceae > SIG307. The sequence continues at coordinate 5,876 of CALZBV010000027.1, read as the reverse complement.
CTCGTATTTTAAACGTAAGGGAGAACTGGATGCTTATCTTAGCACAATTTCTTCTCTGGTATTACTTTTGTTCAGTACGGAAGAGATTGCCGGATGCAATATACCGGAGATTGAACGATATACCGAAAAAATGAAGCAGTTGAATCTGCATTTTGATAAGTTTAAAAAGAATTTCTGGATTATCGGAAGCAAAAAGCCGACCGGAGATATTCTGGACAGCCTGATGATGTATGTCAGAATGCTGTTGCATCTTGATTTGATTAAATTCAACCGGATGCTTTTAATTTATGACCGTTATGAAGATGAGCTTGTGGAGCTGTATAAAACGGCAGGTTATCTGGATGCGCTTTGTTCTGTTGCAAGCTTTCGTGCGTTAATGGGAGACTACTGCGTTCCTGAGCTGATACCACAGAAGGTTCCGGTGTTTGAGGCTAAGGAGCTTTACCATCCAATGCTTTCCAAACCGGTAAAGAACTCGATTTCAACAGAGAAAAGTGTTTTACTTACCGGCTCAAACGCTTCGGGAAAGTCAACGTTTTTAAAAGCAGTGGCAATCAATGCCCTTTTGGCGCAGACGATTCATACAGTAATGGCTGACAGCTACAGGGCAACGCTGTTTCAGGTGGTTTCCTCTATGTCCCTTCGGGATAACCTGCAGGGCAGCGAGAGTTATTTTATTGTTGAGATTAAATCCTTAAAGCGTATGTTTGAGGCCAGTCAGACTCCGGTTTGTACGCTTTGCTTTGTTGATGAGGTGCTTCGCGGAACCAATACGATAGAGCGTATTGCTGCCTCCAGAGAGGTTCTGGCAGGGCTTAACGGACAAAGTGTGCTTATTTTTGCGGCTACGCATGACATTGAGCTGACGTATCTGCTGGAGCGGCAGTTTGATAATTATCATTTTGAGGAAACGGTGACGGACCGGGAGGTAACATTTGATTATCAGTTAAAGGCGGGACGTGCCTCTTCAAGAAATGCAATTAAGCTTCTGGGAATGCTTGGATATCCGCAGGAGATAATTGCAAGAGCAGAAAATACAGCCGGTCATTTTCTTGCTACCGGCGAGTGGAAATAGAGTCAGAATGGAGCAGGTTTATGTTAGAGGTTACGATGTATACCGATGGAGCCGCACGAGGAAATCCGGACGGGCCGGGAGGCTTCGGAACAATTTTGTCGTTTGTGGCAGCTGATGGGAAGGAGCATATTCGTGAGTATTCCAAAGGGTATGTGAAAACCACGAATAACCGTATGGAGCTTATGGCGGCAATCGCGGGCTTTGAAGCACTGACAAAGCCGTGTCATGTTACGGTATATTCCGATTCCCAGTATCTTGTAAAGGCATTTAACGAAAAGTGGCTGGAGGGCTGGATAAAAAAGGGTTGGAAGCGTGGTAAGAATGATCCGGTGAAAAATGTGGATCTCTGGAAACGACTGCTTGCCGCAATGCAGATGCATCAGGCGGAGTTTGTCTGGGTAAAGGGACATAACGGTCATCCGCAAAATGAGCGTTGTGATGAGCTTGCAACGACGGCCGCAGATGGTAACGACCTTTGTATCGACGAAGGGCTGGAGGAAAACTGATGAATAAAGAAATATACGAAAAGGTAACGCCGATGATGCAGCATTACCTTGAGATGAAAGAGGAGTATAAGGACTGCATTCTGTTTTACCGCCTGGGTGATTTCTATGAGATGTTTTTTGAGGATGCCGTTACAGTTTCACGCGAACTGGAGCTGACGCTTACCGGAAAAAGCTGCGGAATGGAGGAACGTGCCCCGATGTGTGGGGTTCCGTTTCATGCAGCCGATACTTATCTGAACCGTCTGGTTGCAAAGGGCTATAAGGTGGCGATTTGCGAACAGATGGAGGACCCGAAGCTTGCGAAGGGAATTGTAAAAAGAGAGGTAATCCGTGTGGTGACACCGGGAACGAATCTGAATCCGCAGCTTTTAGAGGAAGGAAAAAACAATTACTTAATCGGTATTTATTATGACGGCAGCACCTATGGTATTTCTGCGGTGGATGTTTCCACCGGTGATTTTTATGTGACTGAAGTGGATGAGCTTCGGAAGGCAACGGATGAAATTACGAAGTATGCTCCGTCGGAGTTAATCTGCAATCATGCACTTTTGATGAGCGGGATTGATTTTGAGGAATACAAGAGCCGGTATCATATGGCAACGGAGGCACTTTCTGAGCGATTTTTTGATTCTTCCGCTACGGAACGGGTTCTTTTGTCGCATTTTCATCTTGGCAGTCTTGCAGGAATGGGACTTACGGATTTTCCGGCAGGAACCGTGGCTGCCGGTGCAGTGATGCAGTATCTGAATGAAACACAGAAGGTTTCCCTTTCCCATATTGTTACTATTCAGACGTATGTGACCGGAAAATATATGATTCTCGATAGCGCGGCAAGGAGAAATCTGGAGCTGACCGAGACACTTCGGGAAAAGGAAAAGCGTGGCTCCCTGCTTTGGGTGCTCGATAAAACGAAAACGGCCATGGGGGCACGTTTGCTGCGTTCAGCCCTGGAACAGCCGTTACTGGATAAAGAGGAAATCAACAGTCGTCTGGATGCAATTTCGGAATTAAAGGAAAACGGAATCAGCCGGGCGGAGCTCAGGGAGTATCTGAGTGCGGTGTATGACTTGGAACGTCTGCTTTCCCGGGTGACGTACCGCTCTGCCAATCCGAGAGATCTGCTTGCATTTCAGACGTCTCTTTCCATGCTTCCGCCGATAAAGGTGCTGCTTTCGGATTTTGAAGCGCCGCTTTTACGAGAGCTTTATACACAGCTGGACCTTTTATCGGATTTAAATGAACTGGTGGAAGGTGCAATTGACCCGGATGCGCCGCTTACCATGAAGGAAGGCGGTATTATCCGGAATGGATTTAATGAGGAAGTGGACCGACTTCGCCTGGCGAAAACAGAAGGGAAAAACTGGCTTTCGGAGGTGGAGGAACGTGAGCGCGAGGCGACGGGAATCAAAAATCTGAAAATAAAGTTTAACCGTGTGTTTGGCTATTATTTTGAGGTTACGAATTCTTATAAGGACCAGGTGCCGGCAAACTGGATCCGGAAACAGACGCTTACAAATGCGGAACGTTACACAACGGAGGAGCTGAAAAAGCTGGAAGAAGAAATTCTTGGTTCGGAGGATCGGCTGTTTTCTCTTGAGTATTCTTTGTTTGTGGAGGTCCGGGATAAAATTGCGTCAGAGGTTTTGCGTATCAAGCAGACGGCAAAAGCAATTGCGGGAATCGATTTTCTGTCGTCTCTTGCACATGTGGCAGAAAAAAACCGTTATGTGAGACCGGAGATCAATACGAATGGTGTAATACAGATTGCCGGCGGAAGGCATCCGGTCGTTGAACAGATGATTTCCAATGATATGTTTGTGGAAAACGATACATATCTTGACAATCAGGAGAAGCGCGTTGCGATCATTACAGGTCCGAATATGGCAGGAAAATCGACGTATATGCGGCAGACGGCACTGATTGTCCTGATGGCGCAGATTGGCAGCTTTGTTCCGGCAGCTCAGGCAAAAATCGGAATCGTTGACCGTATCTTTACGAGAGTCGGGGCATCGGACGATCTGGCCTCGGGTCAGAGTACGTTTATGGTGGAAATGACGGAGGTTGCCAATATACTTCGAAATGCAACAAAGAACAGCCTTTTGATTTTAGACGAAATCGGGCGCGGTACCTCGACGTTTGACGGCCTTTCGATTGCCTGGGCAGTGGTAGAGCATATTGCGGATCCGAAAAAGATTGGTGCAAAGGCTTTATTTGCAACGCACTACCATGAGCTTACCGAGCTGGAGGGAAAGCTCGATGCGGTGCACAATTACTGTATCGCAGTCCGGGAACAGGGCGAAGATATTATATTTTTGCGAAAGATTATTCCGGGAGGAGCAGATCGCAGCTACGGTATCCAGGTTGCAAAGCTTGCGGGAGTTCCGGCTGAGGTGCTGGAGCGTGCCCGTGTGATTGCAGACGAGCTGGAAGAGCGTGATATTGCGGAGAATGCTTCCAAAATAGAAGTAAAGACCGGGAAAAAGTCCAGAACAGAAAAGAAGGAAAGCAGTGTTCCGAAGGGGCAGATGACGATTTTCGGGAACGAGGAGGAGTCTGAGCTGAGACGAACGCTTTGTGAACTGAATCTTTCGGTTATGACACCGATTGATGCGCTGAATCTTTTGTATAAGCTCCAGGAACAGGCAAAGAGATAAATTGGAAATAGGAGGCTGCAAAATGGGAAGGGTTGCTGTGCTCGATAAAACAACGATTGACAAGATTGCTGCAGGAGAAGTGGTGGAACGTCCGGCGTCGGTGGTAAAAGAGCTGACGGAAAATGCAATTGATGCCGGAGCGACTATGGTTACGGTGGAATTAAAGGAAGGCGGTGCCGGTCTGATCCGGATTACGGATAACGGTTCAGGATTTGCGCAGGACGATATTCAGGTTGCTTTTTTACGTCATTCCACCAGTAAAATCCGGACGGTCGAGGATTTACTTACTGCCGGTAGTCTGGGCTTTCGCGGTGAGGCACTTTCCAGTATTTCTGCGGTTTCGCAGGTCGAGCTTATCTCGAAGCAGAAAACCTCCTTTGTTGGCAACCGGTATGTGATTGAGGGTGGAGAGGAAAAGGAATTTCAGGAAGCGGGATGCCCGGATGGAACAACCTTTCTTGTAAGAAACCTGTTTTATAATGTGCCTGCAAGACGAAAGTTTTTAAAATCCGCAACAACGGAATCCGGGTATTGCTCGGAGCTGATGCAGCGACTCGCGCTTTGTCGTCCTGAGATTGCGTTTAAGTTTATAAACAACGGAAAAATTATGTTTCAGACAGCAGGAAACGGGAATCTGAAGGAGGCAATTTATCAGCTGTTTGGGCGTGATATTGCGTCAAATCTTTCTGAGGTCAGTCATTTTGAGAAAAGTGCAAACATATCGGTGCGGGGCTTTATCGGAAAGCCTGTCATTGCACGGGGCAACCGGAACTTTGAAAACTATTTCATTAACGGAAGATATATCAGGAATAATGTAATCAGTAAGGCGATTGAAGAAGCCTTCCGCCCATATATGATGCAGCATAAATACCCTTTTACGGTGCTTCATTTGTCGATGGATGCGGCGGGACTGGATGTAAATGTGCATCCGTCCAAGCTTGAGGTGCGGTTTTCGGATGCGGAGGGTGTCTATTATGCGGTTTATCATGCGGTAAAGGAGGCTCTCGCCGGAAAAAATCTGATTCCGGAGGTTTCGTTTGGCAGGGAAGAAAAAAGAGTTCCTGTAAAGCCTGCAGAGCCGGTTCGTACGCCTGAGCAGTTTGAGACGGGAAGGCTGAAAAAGACGGCAGAGCTTTATTCGGTTTTGGAAAACAGAAAAGAGCCGCACCTTATGGTTCGCGAGGAAACAGCGGTTTACGAAACGAAAAAGCCGCAGAAGGAGTGTAATCCTGCAGAATCCTCTGAAAAAGGATTTTTGGAAGGGAAGGAAGCCGGAAAGGAAACAGTAAAAGAAACTGCAAAAGAGGAGGCAAAGGAAGCTGCAAAAGAGGAAGCAAAGGAAGCTGTAAAAGAAACTGCAAAAGAGGAAGCAAAGGAAGCTGCAAGGGAAACTGCAAAAGAGGAAGCAAAGGAAGCTGCAAAAGAAACTGCAAAAGAGGAAGCAAAGGAAGTGACAAGGGACACTGCGGAGGAAGAAGGAAAAGAAGTTCCGGTTCAAATGTTGCTTCCGGGCTTTTTGGAACAGGGCAAGAAAGAGTTTCGGATTGTCGGGCAGGTGTTTCGAACCTACTGGCTGGTGGAAATGGGCGATGAACTGTTTATGATTGACCAGCATGCGGCACACGAGAAGGTATTGTTTGA